>NZ_JBXAYL010000001.1:0-294421 GCF_056783195.1 Salicola sp. AFF1 | reverse complement strand
GCGTATTCTACAGCCTCAGCCGATGGCGTCAACAAGTGATTTCAAACCCGTTTCCGCCGTTAACGCATCCCCGCTTCGTTGCGACTCTGGCGGGACTCATCAAGCGGGACCGCCGCAGCCTGTCGCCGCCGGACCCCTTTGCCCCGAAAGAGATGCGCATAATACACCCTGAGAGCGTGACGTCAACAGGGCCACGCTCTCCAGGCCCAATCCTTCGTTGTCTCAGCCCTGGCGCCGCCCCTTTTTACGGAACAAGCGACGCCAGACCCAGAAAAGCGGACCTGATAAAGTATAGACCAGAAACGCGAGGAACAATATGACAGGCGGTTCGATCGCCACCACGGCGAACGCCAGAACCACCAACAGAATCGCGGCGAACGGCACCCGGCCTTTGAGGTCCAGATCCTTGCCACTGTAGTACAGCACGTTGCTGACCATCAGCGTTCCAGCTCCGGCCACCAGAACCACCGCCAGGGCATTGAGCCACCAACCTGGATCAAACTCATGGAAACACCAGACCATGCCGGCAACAACAGCTGCCGCCGACGGGCTGGGAAGCCCCACAAAATAGCGTTTGTCCACGGACCCGATCTGGGTATTAAAGCGGGCCAGCCTGAGCGCCGACCCCGCTACATAGATGAAGGTAACAATCCAGCCCAGCTTATCCAGGCCATTCAAGGCCCAGAAAAAAGCAACCAGCCCCGGCGCAACACCAAAGGCCACCATATCGGCCAGACTGTCATACTCTTCACCAAACCGGCTCTGGGTGTTGGTCAACCGTGCGACACGGCCATCCAGGCCGTCCAGAACCATGGAAACGAAGATCGCGATGGAAGCCATCGCAAAATCACTGTTGGAGGCCGCCACGATGGCATAGAACCCGGAGAACAGGGACGCCGTGGTAAACAGGTTGGGTAACAGGTAGATCCCGCGCTTGCGCACGCGGGAGCCACCCACAACCTCCTCTTCCACCACTTCGGCGCCTTCTATCTCCTCCTCGCCGGACTCAGCCGACGTTGATACCCCCTCTTCGGATTCCGCCATCAGACTGACGCTCCTCTCAATACGGCCCGACGCTCCAACACTGCCTTACTCGTTTCCGACAAGACGGCTCTTCTGCAGCCACGGCATCATGCCACGCAGCCGATCACCCACCTCGGTAATCTGATGCTGCTCGGCAATCCGGCGCTTGGCCTTGAGTGTGGGCTGCCCCGCCTGATTCTCAAGGATGAATTCACGCGCGAACTCACCACTCTGGATCTCGGACAAGCCCTCTTTCATGCGCTGCTTGGTCTCATCGGTGATGATGCGCGGACCACGGGTCACGTCGCCGTATTCCGCGGTATTGGAGATGGAGTAGCGCATGTCCGCAATGCCGCCCTGATAGAGCAGGTCCACGATCAGTTTGAGCTCGTGCAGGCATTCGAAGTACGCCATTTCCGGGGCATAGCCCGCCTCCACCAGTGTCTCGAAACCGGCCTGGATGAGTGCACTGGTACCACCGCACAGCACCATCTGCTCACCGAACAAATCGGTTTCCGTCTCTTCCTGGAAGCTGGTCTCGATGATGCCGGCACGGCCACCGCCGTTAGCGGACGCATAGGACAGGGCGGTGTCCTTGGCCTTGCCCGTGGCATCCTGCTTAACCGCGATCAGCGAGGGCACACCGCTGCCGTCAACATACTGGCTGCGAACCGTATGGCCGGGGCCCTTGGGGGCGATCATGATCACGTCCAGATCCGCCCGGGGCTCGATCTGGTTGTAATGGATGTTGAAGCCGTGAGCGAATGCCAGCGCGGCGCCCTTGCCAATGTTCGGCTCCACCTGCTGCTCGTACAGCGCCTTCTGGTGCTCGTCCGGGGTCAGGATCATGACCACGTCGGCGCCATTCACGGCATCCTCAATCGTCTGGACCTTCAGGCCGGCTTCCTCAGCCTTCTTCCAGGAGGAAGAGCCCTGACGCAGCCCGACAACCACATTGCTAACGCCGGATTCCTTCAGGTTGTTGGCATGGGCGTGCCCCTGTGAGCCATAACCGATGATGGCCACTTTCATGCCCTGGATGATCGAAAGATCACAGTCTTTATCGTAGTAGACCTGCATTACGTTCCCCTGTTCAGAGTGTCGTTAAGGTTTAAACCAGTGATTCAATTCAGAGAGACAGTACTTTCTCACCGCGAGCGATGCCGGACACGCCGGAGCGCACCACCTCCAGAACGCCCATGGTGCCGACCGCCTGAATGAAGGCGTCCAGCTTCTCACCGTCGCCGGTCAGCTGTACCGTGTACACGGTGCTGGTGACATCCACGATCTGGCCACGGAAGATGTCGACGGTGCGCTTGATCTCAGCCCGCTGGGCACCAGTGGCACGCAACTTGATCAGCATCAGTTCACGTTCCACGTGACTACCCTCGGTGAGGTCAACCAGCTTGACCACCTCAACCAGCTTGTTGAGCTGCTTGGTGATCTGCTCAATCACCTTATCCGAGCCCTCGGTGGTCAGCGTCAGCCGCGACAGCGTCGGATCCTCCGTTGGCGCTACCGCCAGACTTTCAATGTTGTAGTTGCGCTGGGAAAACAGCCCGACCACGCGCGAGAGGGCACCGGGTTCGTTCTCCATCAGGATCGAAATGATTCGCCGCATGGTATCAGACCCTCTCTGTCTTGCTGAGCCACATGTCCTTCATCGAGCCCCCGGCTACCTGCATCGGGTAGACGTGCTCGTAGGGGTCCACGTAGATGTCGACGAACACGAGCTGATCCTTCATGGCAAAGGCTTTCTCGAGAACGGGCTCAAGATCCTCGCGACGGGACACTGTGAACGCCACATGCCCATAGGCTTCAAAGAGCTTCTCGAAGTTGGGCAGCGACTCCATGTAGGAATGGGCATAGCGGGACTCGTAGTTCATGTCCTGCCACTGCTTGACCATGCCCAGCGCCTGGTTGTTCAGGTTAATGATCTTCACCGGCAGATGGTATTGCTTACAGGTGGACAGCTCCTGAATGTTCATCTGAATGCTGCCCTCGCCGGTGACACACACCACCTCTTCCTCAGGCATGTGCAGCTTGATGCCCATGGCCGCCGGGAACCCGAAGCCCATGGTGCCCAGGCCGCCGGAGTTGATCCAGCGGTTGGGTTTATCAAACGGATAGAACTGGGCAGCAAACATCTGGTGCTGCCCAACGTCCGAGGTGACGTAAGCCTGGCCATTGGTGACACGATAAAGCGCTTCGACAGCCTCCTGCGGCATGATGTTGTCGCCGTTGCGCTCGTAATGGTAGCGGGGCCTGTAGTTGCCCCACTCCCGGATCTGCTTCCACCAGGCCTCCAGCGCCTCCTGGTCCGGCTTTTCCTCACTCTCACGCACCAGCGTGAGCATTTCATCAAGCACCGAGTCCACGGGCCCGACAATGGGGACATCGGCCTGCACGGTCTTGGAAATGGAGGCCGGATCAATGTCCACATGAACAATCCGGGCGCCGGGACAGAATTTATCCGTGGCGTTGGTAACGCGATCGTCAAAACGAGCGCCGATGGCCACCACCAGATCTGAGTGATGCATGGCCATGTTGGACTCATAGCTGCCGTGCATCCCCAGCCAACCCAGCGACTGGGGATCGGTGGCCGGGAACCCGCCCAGCCCCATGATGGTATTGGTCACCGGGAAGCCCAGTTCATGGGCGAGATCCGTCAACTGTTGCGAGGCCTGGCCCAGCACCACGCCCCCGCCGGCGTAGAGGATCGGCCGGCGGGCACTCATCATCATGTCCACAGCCCGACGGATCTGGCCTGCATGGCCGCGCACTGCCGGGTTATAGGAGCGCATGCTGACCTTTTCCGGGTACTGGTACTCAAACCGCCCGTTGGGAGCCGTCATGTCCTTGGGAATATCAATGACCACCGGGCCAGGACGACCGCTATTGGCCAGATAGAATGCCTTCTTCACGAGCGTGGGAATCTCGGACGGGTGGCGGACCGTCATATTGTGCTTCACGATCGGCCGTGACACGCCAATCATGTCCGTTTCCTGGAAGGCATCTTCACCGATCAGGTGAGAAGCGACCTGCCCACAGAGCACCACCATCGGAATGGAGTCCATGGAAGCGGTCGCGATACCGGTTATGGTATTGGTGGCGCCCGGTCCGGACGTGACAAGCACCACGCCGGGATCACCGGTAGCACGCGCATAACCATCCGCCATGTGGGTGGCGGCCTGCTCATGACGTACAAGGATATGTTTGACATCATCCTGACGGAAAAGCGCATCGTAGATGTGCAGCGCTGCCCCGCCGGGGTAACCGTAGATGTATTCAACGCCCTGGTCTTTCAAAGACCGGACGAGCATTTCGGCACCAGACAGTAGTTCCACGTTGGATCACCCTCTTACAGCAATCAATGTTCAATATCTCTTACACTGCCCGTGCCCTGGAGAAACCGCTTCTTGTGAAAGCTGAATCGGGCTCTGTTCCACACCGCCCCATGAGAAGGTTGGCTCCGGGGCAACTGCACCCTGAGGGTAAAGGTGTACAGTGGGTTGAATGGTGTGGATGCCGAGGAATTACACTACCGGGATTGCCGCCATGCAATTCAACCGCGTACAGGCACGGTCAATTCTGACAGGGTGTGCCGGAGTGTCAACCGTAAGACCCTGCGTGACGGCACATTTTGCGATCACCCTGTGATGGGCTAGATTCAAACCAATACTGACTTATACAACGGAGATTTATGATGCACATCGTGCGCCACCTCACCCTGTTCATCGCGCTCCTCATTGCGCTGCCGGCCAGCGCCGAGATTTACCGCTGGACTGACGACAGCGGTGAAACCCATTTCGGCTCCACACCACCCACGGGCGTCGATGCGCAACCGGTCTCCGCGACGACCACCAACGCCATCAGCAACGCCAACGCGCCATTAGAAGGCGGCAAGGACGGCAAGGCAGACTCCCAGCCGCAAAACGCCTCGGATGATACCGGCGACCAACAGGAAAACAGCGAAGAAATGGAAAAACAGAGGCAGGCGAAACGCGAAGAGAACTGCAAGAAGGTCCAGAAAGCCCTGACAACCCTCAAGAACAACGCCCGCGTTCAGGTCAAGGAAGACGGCAAGCGCCGCTTCCTCTCCCCGAAGGAAAAGGAAGCGAAACGCAAAGAGTATGAACAACTCCGGGACAAGTACTGCGACTGAGGCAGAAGCCTCAGGTCACAGTGAAGCGGAAGGCATCGCCTTCCACATCCGCCCGGATGGTGCTTTCTGACGGGAACTCGCCTTCCAGCAGCTTCTGGGACAGCGGGTTCTCGATGTAACGCTGGATGGCCCGCTTGAGCGGCCGTGCCCCATAGACCGGATCGTAGCCCACACCAGCGATTTTCTTCATGGCCTCGTCGGACAGCGTCAGGCTCAGCTCCTGCTCGGCCAGGCGCTCGTTGAGCTGATCGATCTGGATCTGCGCAATGCCCTCGATCTGCTCCTCGTCCAGCGGATGGAAGACCACAACGTCATCAACACGGTTGATGAATTCAGGCCGGAAGTGACTGCCGACCACGTCCATCACGGAGCGCTTCATCTGCTCGTACTGACCTTCGCCGGCCATGTTCTGGATGATGTCCGAGCCCAGGTTGGACGTCATCACCACCACGGTGTTGCGGAAATCCACCGTGCGGCCCTGGCCGTCGGTCAGGCGCCCATCATCCAGCACTTGCAGCAGGATGTTGAACACATCCCCGTGGGCCTTCTCGACTTCATCAAGCAGCAATACTGAATAGGGCCGGCGCCGCACCGCTTCCGTCAGGTAGCCGCCCTGTTCATAGCCAACATAGCCCGGCGGCGCACCAATCAAACGCGCCACGGAGTGCTTCTCCATGAACTCGGACATATCGATGCGCACCATGGCTTCCTCGGTATCAAACAGGAAGTTCGCCAGCGCCTTGCACAATTCCGTCTTGCCGACACCAGTGGGGCCAAGGAACAGGAACGAACCGTTCGGTCGATGGGGATCCGAAAGCCCGGCACGGGAACGCCGCACCGCGTTCGACACCGCACTGATGGCCTCGTCCTGGCCGATCACGCGCTCGTGAAGGCTGTCCTCCATGCGCAGCAGCTTGTCCTTTTCCCCTTCCAGCATCTTGGACACCGGAATCCCGGTCCACTTGGAGATGACTTCCGCGATCTCCTCATCGGTCACGCGGTTGCGCAGCAGCTGCATCTCCATCATCTCGGCCTGGCTGGCCATGTCCAGCTGGCGCTCCAGCTCCGGAATCTGACCATACTGGATCTCGGACATGCGCTGGAGATCACCGGTGCGCCGGGCGTTGTCCAGCTCGATGCGGGCCTCTTCCAGCTGCTCCTTCACCTTCTGGGCACCGTGGAGCGAGGCCTTCTCAGTGTTCCAGACCTCCTCAAGATCCGCATACTGCTTCTCAAGGTCCTCGATCTGCTCGGACAACTCATCCAGGCGCTTCTTGGAGGCCTCGTCCTTCTCCTTCTTGAGCGCCTCGCGTTCAATCTTGAGCTGGATCAGGCGCCGTTCGAGCCGGTCTAGGGATTCCGGCTTCGAGTCCATCTCGATCCGGATCTGGCTGGCCGCCTCATCCACCAGGTCGATGGCCTTGTCCGGCAGCTTGCGGTCCGTGATGTAACGGTTGGACAGCTTCGCCGCCGCGATGATGGCGCCGTCGGTGACCTCCACCCCGTGGTGGACTTCGTAACGCTCCTTGAGCCCGCGCAGTATGGCAATGGTATCTTCCTCGGTGGGCTCGTCGACCATCACCTTCTGGAAGCGACGTTCCAGGGCCGCATCCTTCTCGATGTTCTCGCGGTACTCATCCAGTGTGGTCGCCCCCACACAGTGCAGCTCGCCCCGCGCCAGTGCCGGCTTGAGCATGTTGCCGGCATCCATGGAGCCCTCGGTCTTGCCAGCGCCGACCATGGTGTGGAGCTCGTCAATGAACAGGATGACCTGCCCTTCCTCCTTGCCGAGCTCGTTCAGCACGGCCTTCAGGCGCTCCTCAAAATCACCGCGGTACTTGGCGCCCGCCAGCAGGGCCCCCAGGTCCAGCGCCAGTACACGCTTGTCCTTGAGGCCATCCGGCACCTCACCGTCGACAATCCGCTGGGCGAGCCCTTCAATGATGGCGGTCTTGCCCACGCCCGGGTCCCCGATCAGCACAGGGTTGTTCTTCTGGCGGCGCTGCAGTACCTGGATGGTTCGCCGGATCTCATCATCCCGGCCGATCACCGGATCCAGCTTACCGTCGCGGGCACGGGCGGTAAGGTCCGAGGTGTATTTATCCAGCGCTTCACGGTTCTCCTCGGCCGACGGATCATCCACGGTCTCGCCACCACGCATGCTCTCAATGGCCTGGGCCATGGCATCCCTGGTAACACCGAACTCCTTGAACAGCTTGCCCAGAGGGCCTTTATCCTCCGTTGCCGCAAGCAGAAAAAGTTCGCTGGAGATGTAGCCATCGCCACGCTGCTGGGCATGCTTGTCCGCCATGTTGAGCAGCCGCCCCAGCTCCTGCCCCATCTGGACATCCCCCTGGTTGTCCTTGACGCGCGCCAGGTTATCGATGCCATCGACCACCGACTGGCGGAACCGGTTCGGGTCCACACTCAGCTGCTGGAGCAGCCCGCGGGTACCGCCGTCTTTCTGGTCAAGCAACGCCTGCATCAGGTGCAGTGGCTCAACGGTATTATTGTCGTTCCCAACCGCCAGCGACTGGGCATCCGCCAGCGCGTTCTGGAGCCGGCTTGTCATCTTGTCAATTCGCATGGATTCTTCCCTCACTTTTCATGCAACCGGGTGACGGGCTCACCCCGGATTGCTCATCTTGGCTTTGTGGGGAGATATTGGGGCTTTTGCCGGCTCTTCAAGCGCTGTCAAGCCAGATAAGCGACGCCATACGGCCGGTGACCCCGTCACGCCGGTGGGAAAAGAAATCCGCCTCATCCGAGAAGGTACAGGCACAGCCGCCGAAAACACGCGTGATGCCCGCTGCTTCCAGCCGCTGCCGGGCAAGCCCATAGAGATCCGCGTACCAGCTTTCACCCAGCGAGGACGCGCGCCTGAAGTGGAACGCCGCATCCGGATCATCCGCCGTGAAAGCGGCACGGACCTCGTCACCCACCTCAAAGGCGGAGGGCCCAATCGCCGGCCCCAGGTACGCCAGAACCCGCGCCGGGTCGGGGAAAACCGCCAGCGTCGCCTCCAGCACACCCGCCGCCAGCCCCCGCCAACCCGCATGGGCCACGGCGACCCGGCAGGCCTGGTCGTCGCAGAACAGCACCGGCAGGCAATCGGCGGTCATGACAACACAGGCCTGTCCCGACTGGTCTGTCCAGGCCGCATCGGCCACTGGTGAGGCTTCCATCGCGGGCACCCGCAACACGCGGTTGCCATGAACCTGTTCAAGCCAGTGAAAGGCATCCGGAGCCAACCCACTGATCCGCGCCAGTTTATCGCGGTTCGCCTGGACGGCGTCGGGGTCGTCATGGACATGGAAGGCGAGGTTGAAACTGCGCCAGGCTCCATCGCTGAAACCACCACGGCGCGTTGTAACCAGGGCCCGAACCCCGGAGGGCGCGGGCCATTCCGGGACGAAGGCACTCTCACCAGGAGCCGGCATCATCACAACGACCGCCTCTCGGAAAAATCGGCCAGGGCGCCCAGAAGCTGCTGCAGGTCCGCCGGCAATGGCGCCTCCCACTCACAGAACGCGTCCGTCGCCGGATGGGCAAGCTCAAGCCGGGCCGCGTGCAGGGCCTGGCGCCGGAACCCATCCAGTACGGCGCGCAACTCGGCATCCGTTCCCTTCGGGTACCGCATCCGGTTTCCATAAACCGGGTCCCCCAGAAGTGGATGATTGATGTGCGCCATATGCACCCGGATCTGGTGGGTCCGGCCACTTTCCAGCTGGCACCGGATATGACTGAACCCGCCGAGGCGACGCTCCAGCCGGTAATGGGTAACGGCGGGGCGGCCGTCGGGGACTACCGCCATTTTCTTGCGCTGCTTCGGGTGGCGCCCTATGGGCTCATCGATGCGCCCGCCGCCGGTCAGTTCACCCACGCACACAGCTTGATACTCACGCCCCATGCGCCGTTCCTGGAGCTGCTCCACCAGCGAGGTGTGGGCCTCCAGGCTGCGGGCCACGACCATGATGCCGCTGGTGTCCTTGTCCAGCCGGTGCACAATGCCCGCCCTCGGAATGCGCTCCAGCTCCGGGGCATGGTTGAGAAGCGCATTAACCAGAGTTCCGGCCTCATGCCCCGCCGCAGGATGGACAACCAGGCCCGCTGGCTTGTTCACCACGATCAAGTGCTCATCTTCATAGATGATATCAAGCTCAATGGCCTCCGCCTCCCAGCTCACTTCCGCTACGGGCGTGGCAGCCACCTCTACCTGGTCATCCACCAACACCCGGTCCCGGGGCCGGCGTTTCTCCCCATTAACCGTCAACTCGCCCGAGCGTACCCATCCCTGGATGCGCGAGCGGGAATGCTCCGGCATCAGCTGCGCAACAGCCTGGTCCAGCCGCTGGTCGCTGAGCTCCGGCGGTACGCTGAAGCTTGTTTCAATACGCTCTGTGCCGCTTGTCATCAAATGCGCCGTCCTGCCCTCTGCTGGTTCCGAATCATGATCCCGACCGTTACAATGGCCGTCAACTCAAAGCCTTCCCAACCACAGTATACAGGTAATCGCATGACGCGACGGGTTACACCCCACAATGCCCAAGGCACTCGCCCCCACACTGGCGCCAGAGTCATTGGCTGCGTGCTTGCCACGGTACTGCTCGCCGGCTGCGCCAGTACCAGCGAGGATGAAACCCTGCCCCAGGAAAAGTACTACGAGCAGGCTCGCAGCTCCATGAACGCCGGCAACTTCGAGTCCGCCCAGCAGAACCTGGAGGCATTGGAGACCTACTACCCGTTCGGCCGGTATGCGGAACAGGCTCAGCTCGACCTGATCTATGCCCGTTACCAGAACCTGGACCTCCAGGGCGCGCGGAGCGCCGCCGACCGTTTCCTGCGGCTCAACCCCCAGAGCGAGAACGCGGATTACGCCCTCTACATGCGGGGCATCGCCTCCTATTACATGGACCTTGGCCTTGGGGCCCGCTACTTCCCCATCGAAGTGGAAGCCCGGGACCCTGGCCAGCAACGCCAGGCCTTTAAGGACTTCTCCCAGCTGGTCAACCGCTACCCAGAGAGTGATTACGCGGCGGACGCCCGCCAGCGCATGATCGCCATCCGCAACCGGATGGCCGGGAAAGAGCTTGCAGCGGCGGAATACTACATTAAGCGGGAGGCCTATATTGCGGCCCTGAATCGCGCCCGCACCGTGGTGGAGGATTACAGCAGGACACCGGCGGCGGAAGAAGCCCTGATGATCATGGCGGAGATGTACGCACGCCTGGGGCTCGACCAGGAGCGCGCGGACACGGTGCGCGTACTGGCGCAGAACTTCCCGGAATCACCGGCGCTGGATGACAATGGGCAGTTCATACGCCAGAGCTTTGGCATCCAGGACCGCTCCCTGGCCAGCGTGCTGACCTTCGGGCTTCTCGGCGGCCCGAAAGAGGCCAGGTAGCGGGCATCAGCCGCCCGCCTGCCACCGGTTGGTGATCGGGTAACGCCGGTCCCGGCCAAACCCCCGCTTTGTAATGCGGGTACCAATGGGGGCCTGGCGGCGCTTGTACTCGTTAACGTCCACCAGCCGGACGGCCCGCCAAACCTCATCCCGATCATACCCCTCGGCAATGATGGCCTCAGCGCCAACGTCCTTTTCAACATACAACGCCAGGATCCGGTCCAGAACCTCATAGGGCGGCAGGCTGTCCTCGTCCTTCTGGTCCGGCGCCAATTCGGCCGAGGGGGGACGATCAATGATGCGCTGGGGAATCACGGTTTCATGGTGGTTGCGCCAACGTGAGAGCTGGTATACCAGCGTCTTGGACACATCCTTGAGCACACTGAAGCCCCCGGCCATGTCGCCGTACAAGGTGGAATACCCCACCGCCAGCTCGCTCTTGTTGCCCGTGGTCAGTACCAGGCTGCCGAACTTGTTGGACAGGCTCATCAACAGCATGCCGCGGATCCGGGCCTGCAGGTTTTCCTCAGTGGTATCCACGCCCCTGTCGCCAAAGGGGGCGGCCAGCGTATCCATGAAGGCATCGTAGATGGATTCGATGGAGAGGACCCGGTACTCAACGCCCAGCCCATGCGCCATGCGCTCCGCATCCTCCAGGCTCATGCTGGAGGTGTAGCGGAAGGGCATCATCACCGCGGAGACGCGGTCCGCCCCCAGAGCGTCCACGGCCACCGCCAGTGTCAGGGCGGAATCGATGCCGCCGGACAGCCCCAGCACCGCTGTCGGAAAACCATTCTTGCGCATATAATCCCGCAACCCCACACACAGGGCCTGATAGGCCACCGCCTCTTCACCGACTTCCGGTTGCCCCGCCGTCGCCTCAACCCCTCCATCATGGTTCACATGCACCGGGTGCAGGACCTGCTCAAAGCGTGGCGCCCGGGTGCATTCACGCCCCTGGGCATCAAAGGCCAGCGAGCCTCCATCAAAAACCAGCTCATCCTGCCCCCCGACGAGGTTGACATAGACAATCCCCAACCCATGGGACCGGGCCAGCGTTGCCAGCCGCTCCCGCCGCTCCGATTGGCGGTCCCAGTGGTAGGGGGAGGCATTGAGGTTGATCAGCAGACGGGCACCCTTTTCGGCGGCAGCGGCAACAGGCTGATCGTGCCAGATATCCTCACAGATGGTAACGGCCACGGGCAGCCCCCGCAGCTCAAAAACACACGTCTCAGTCCCGGGAAGGAACCAGCGCTTTTCGTCGAAAACATCCTGGTTGGGCAGATACTGCTTGACGGCCTCCCCCACCACCCGTCCGGCGTCCAGCACCATGGCCGCGTTGACCAGGCCCTCATCCGTCGCCCGTGGGGCTCCGAAAATCAGGATAACCTCCGGCATGGCCTCAGCAATGGACTCGACAGCCTGCTCGACACCCCCCTGCAGATCAGGCCGAAGCAGGAGGTCCTCTGGGGGGTAGCCGGTCAGTGCCAGCTCCGGGAAAACCACAATATCCGCGCCATGCTCCTGGACCGCTTCCCGGGTCATGGCAAGCATGCCGTCGGCGTTACCCGGGATATCCCCGACCGTGGCGTTGAACTGGGCCATCAGGACCCGCAAACCGGCTGTCATTCCCCTCTCTCCTGTCACCATAGGCATTGGAACGGTATTATAACCGCCTGAATCCATTTTGACGTTCCATCCAGAGGGAGTCCCCATGGAGGCGCCGCCACCGGCAGCAAGGCACGATCAGCGCGCCCGCCTGTTCCGGGTCTACAATTACTACCGGATCGTCATCAGCCTCCTCTTGGTGGCGCTGTTGCTGCTTGAAAGCGGGCTGGTCAGGACCCCCCTGTACAGCGAATGGCTCTTCCAGGCCACCGCGCTTCTCTACCTGGCCATGAATATTGGTACGGGCATGCTCATGCTGGCGGCCCACCGGCTCCGCGGCTGGCACATCACGGTCTCCATCCTGGCGGACCTGCTGATGATCCACCTGCTCGCCTTTTTCAGCGGCGGCATCAGCAGTGGCATTGTCAACCTGGGCATCATCAGCGTGGCGGCCGGCAATATCCTGATCCCGGGCCGGATCGGCATCTTCTACGCGGCACTTGCAACCCTGGCCTCCCTGCTCACGGCCGGCCTGCTGTTTTCCCAGGGTCTATCCGGGGCTGACGACATCGTTCGCGCCGGTGTTATGGGCGGGATCTATTTCGCCGCCGCTTTCCTGCTCCAGAACATCACGCGCCGCCTCGCCTCCAGTGAACAGCTGGCCTCGGAACGGGCACGCAGTATTGAGGAACTGGAACACCTCAACCATCAGATCATCCAGCGCATGCATACCGGCATCCTGGTGGCGGACCCCAATGGCACCATCCGCATGGCCAACGCCGCCTCCGGCGAGCTGTTGCTGGGTGAGCGGGCGGCCGCCCCCTGGCTTCTCGACCTTCCCCCCGCGCTGAAGCAGCGCCTCGACCAGTGGCTTGAGACCCCCGGTGCGCGCACCCCACCGTTCCAGGCACGCAACGAAACGCCCAGTGTTCAGGCCAATTTCATGCGGCTGGAGCAGCCATTGGAACACCTGATCCTGATCTTTCTGGAAGACACCGGCAAGATCACCCAGCAGGCCCAGCAGATGAAACTGGCCTCACTGGGACGGCTTACGGCCGGCATCGCCCACGAGATCCGCAACCCCCTGGGGGCGATCAGCCACGCGGCCCAGCTCCTCGGTGAATCCCAAACGGCCGACAAGGGGGACCAGCGGATGGCGGGCATCATCCAGCGCCACAGTGAGCGGGTGAACGCCATCATTGAGAATGTGCTGGAGCTTTCACGCCGGCGCAGTACCAGCGTCCGCCTGGTTGAGCTGGGCGAGTGGCTGGCACATGTCATCAACGACTATCGCGAGTCCGTCCCGGACCCCGTACTGATTGACCTCAAGCTCTCAAGTGCGCCCGGCTCGGCACGCTTTGACCCCTCACAGCTGCAGCAGGCACTGACCAACCTGATCGATAACGGCCTGCGTTACAGCCGCCAGCGTACCGGCGACGCCCAGCTCAGGGTGCGCACCGGTGTGACGGAGGACGGCCAGAGAGCCTATATTGATGTCCAGGACTTTGGGCCGGGACTGAATGAAAGCCAGCAGGCCTCCCTGTTCGAGCCCTTTCATACCACAGAAAAGAACGGGACAGGCCTGGGGCTCTATCTGGCCCGGGAGCTCTGCGAGGCCAACCAGGCCAGGCTCTTCCTTCTGGCGAACAGTGGGGAAGGGTGCTGCTTCCGCATCACCTTTGCGCATCCGGAGCGCCGGGCACTGGATGTTAGTGACTCGGGCGCCAACCTGACAGGGAATGAACCATGAGCGACTACAAGGCGTTGATCGTTGATGACGAACCGGACATCCGGGAACTGCTCGACATCACTCTCAGCCGCATGGCCATTGAGTGCACCACGGCCGCAACACTGGGCGAGGCGCGTGACCTGCTCGCCAGCCAGCCCTTCCACCTCTGCCTGACCGACATGAGTCTGCCGGATGGCAACGGCATCGACCTTGTGGAGTGGATGCAGAACCAGTATCCGGGCATACCGGTTGCCGTCATTACCGCTTACGGCTGCATGGACTCCGCCATAACGGCATTAAAGACCGGCGCGTTTGACTTTGTCTCCAAGCCCGTGGAGCTGCCGCGCCTGCGGGAACTGGTCGAGAGCGCGCTGCGGTTGCCCTCGGAAAGCGGCAACGATGAACCACCCGAAACCGCCCCCGAGGACGACGGCAAGCTCCTCGGCGAATCCCCACAGATCGAGGCGCTTAGGCGCCAGGCACGGAAGGTAGCGCGCAGCCAGGCGCCGGTCTACATCAGCGGGGAGTCCGGCAGCGGCAAGGAACTGGTCGCACGCCTGATCCATGAGCACGGGCCCCGTCGTGACCACCCTTTTGTACCGGTCAACTGCGGCGCCATTCCCCAGGAATTGATGGAGAGCGAGTTCTTCGGCCACCGCAAGGGCAGCTTCACCGGCGCCACCGAGAACAAGGATGGCCTTTTCCAGGCCGCCCATCAGGGGACGCTTTTCCTGGACGAAGTAGCGGACCTGCCCATGCCCATGCAGGTCAAGCTGTTACGCGCGATCCAGGAGAAGCGCATCCGCCCCGTAGGGGCCAAGGACGAAACCGCCGTGGATGTCCGCCTGCTGAGCGCCACCCACCACAACCTGGCGGCATTGGTGGAAGAGGGCCTGTTCCGCCAGGACCTGTTCTACCGCATCAACGTGATTGAACTCAGGGTTCCCTCGCTGCGCGAACGCGCCACCGACATCCCGATCCTGGCCCGGCACATCCTCGGGCGCCTGGCACGGGACTATGACCTGCCACCGGCGCAACTCAGCGACAACGCCCTCACCGCGCTCCAGGCACACCCGTTCCCGGGAAACGTACGGGAATTGGAGAACTGCCTGGAACGGGCCTTCACGCTGAGTGAGGACGACGTGATCCACGCCGAGGACCTCCAGCTGGGAGGCGGCCCCTCAACAGCCGGGGAGACCAGGGACAGAACGGACTTCCCCGACCCGGCCGAAAGCGGCATGGACCTGGAGTCCTACCTGGAATCCATTGAGCGCGCCACCCTTGAAAAAGCGCTGGAACAGACCGACGGCAACAAGACCGCCGCCGCCCGCCAGCTGGGGATCAGCTTCCGGGCCCTGCGGTATAAGCTCAAGAAACTGGGCATGGATTAACCACCCGGCCCTCAGGACCAGGCCATTGCCCTTTCCTGTCCCAATTGTCTAGAATCGATGTATCCGGACACGGATTGAACGGATTCGACAAGAGGGACTTCAGGGATGGAACGCACGGAAAGCGGTCTGACGCTGCTTGAGCTGGTCATTGTTCTGGTGATTGTGGGCATTGTGGCCAGCATGGCGGTTCCAGGCTTTCAAAGCCTTATCGAGGACACCACCCGCCGGAGCCAGATGCGGAGCATGGTGGGGCTCTTCAACCTCGCCCGCATCCGGGCCGTCAGCGAAGCCACAATCGTAACCGTCTGCCCTCTGGATGGCAGCGACCAATGCACGGGCGATTGGCATCAGCCAGTGCAGGTGTTCGCCGACCCGGACAACCAGCGAGCGCTCGCCAATAATACCACCGTCTTCCGCGTTAGGAAGCCGGTCCAATCTGGCATCTGGCGCGTGAACGTAGGCAATCGCGGCTATTTCCAGTACCGGCCCAATGGAATGGTCCGGGGTACGCTTGGCAACCTGACCTGGTGCCCAGAAAGCGGCAATGAGAAAAATGCCGGCCAGCTAATCGTCAATATGGGCGGCCGCCTGCGCTTCGCTCAGGACCACTCTGGGGATGGCATTGTTCAAGACAGCCGCGGGCAGCCTGTCAAATGCCCGTAATCCGCATGCAGGCAGTCACTACCATCAGAACCGGAACAGGGATCATGGCGAACGCGTAACCATCTCGTCGACTGCCAGACCACTGTCACTATTCCCAGTCATTTTCACCAGCGTCCACGGAACCGTTGTTATTTTCATCCCACCAACGCGTGCCGGTGTGATCCAACTCAAGCACGCCATCGCCCGACTGCGCATTTTTCGGTGTCGCGCGCAGTGTGTAGCTGGTTGCATCAACCGCACTGATGGTCAGATCGTAAAATTTCGGACTGCCGTCCTTCGGCACCTCATCGGGGTAGATGGAGGGGGCGCCCGTATCCGGGGAACCGGCGCCCGTATAGGTATTGTTCGAAGTCCGGTGACGCTCCATCGCGCTGGCCAGGCCCATCAGGGCCGCCTGGGCGTCAGAGCGCCGGGCGTCCTCAACGTACTTCAGGTAGCTGGGGTAAGCGATTGCCGCAAGAATACCGATGATCGCCACCACGATCATCAGTTCAATGAGGGTAAACCCGTTGCTCCGGCCTCGATTCCACATATTACCCTTTACTCCTCATACCAGTAGATCTTACGGACCAGCGAATCGGGCTCTGGTGTCTGAGTCGTTTCGGAGCCGGTCACGATGATTTCTTCGCCGTCAATCGTGATCGGTTTCGGAGACGGCGGTAGACCGGTTGTCTTCAGCTTCTTCTCGCGGTCCGAATTTGTCAGTTCCTCGTCACTGCCTTCACCATCATAGTTCATCACGGCACGGCCATCCCGAAGCTTCACATGGTAAAGGCGGCCCTGGCCAGCGGCCGGATTGCAGGGGTCCTCGTTGCCCGACGGTTCATAGGTGGAGATGTACACATCCCCACGCAGCGTGGTGCTGCTCGAAAGCACCTTCTCACCGGACCGAGTGAGCCGGATGTACCAGCCATCACTGTCAGCAAGGTCTTTTTCGGCCGCCTCTTTCTGAGAATCCGTTCCCTCCTGGATCAGGTTATCCGTCGTGTCATAGAGATCGTCTTCAGTCAGCGTTGTGTACTCAATGTTTCCATCGTCGTCGGTGGGCGCCGCAATACTTGATATATCAAGTTTGTAGAGACGGTCTTCGATCACCTCATCAAGCGGATGCGCCTGAAACCCCGAACCGATGACCAGATTAAGCTGTCGGGTGCCATTTTTGAGCGTACCGGACAGATCCGGCGTGTGGTAGAACCGGCGGTTCGAAGCCGCCGTATCGCCAGCAAGGTCCGCGATCACGCCACCGGTCGCAAAGTTGGATGCTGATTTACCGTGCGCAAAGTCCACCCGCCAGATCTGACCGCCCATGTCGCCGACGTAGATTTGATCGGCTAGATCATCCCCATTGACGTCAATTACGGCCGGAGTGGCAGGGATGCTGTAGTCCATGCTATCGAGTTCCAGATCGGCCCCACTGCCATCCGGTCCGGCCCACCAGAGGCGCTCGCCGGTGGTCGCATCCACCATGTAGATGGCGCGCCCCTGATCGTCAGCCGTGCGGGTATTGGCATCATCCTGATCCGGATCATAACCTCCACTGAAGATCAGCACATCCTTGACGGCATCCCCGATCCGTACTTTTTTCTTGACCGGGTCCGACCAGGACTGACCCAGCTCAGCGAAATCGCCCTGACCACCTTTGATCGTCCAGAGCATTTCCGGGGCCGAGCGATCGGTCACGTCCAGTCCATAGTAATTGCGGCCACCCCGGCGCATGCCGGAATAGATGTAGACGTGGTCTTCTCCGTTAACCTCATTATTGCCATCCTTATCCGCGAACCAACTGGTGATTGAACCATCCATCCCGTACGGGCGCAGGGACTCAGTTTCCTGATTCGCCATCAAAGCCGGTTGGTGCGCCAACAACGCCTCTGGGATGAAGGAGAAATGAGGCTGACCAGTCTCACCATCAATGGCATGGATGTAGCCCTGATTGTCCCCAAAGAAAACCGTCGTGTCGGGATCTTCTTCCGTGCCGCCGTAAACCTGGAGATTCGGTCGTGAGTGCAAAGGGTCTGCGATGTAATGCCGCGAATCGCTCACGTCGCCGTCTTGGTCAGCATCATTCACGTCGGCCCCGCGGGTCCACTTGATGAGCTTACTGTGATCCGCATCACTCATGTTCGCATCACCAAACATGGCCTTAGTGAGGTTATCGTTAGAGGTGGTCAACTCGTTCGCATTATCCGAGAGCGTCTGGCTTGTCGAGCCGCTGTAGTACGTGTACACCTCACGGCTCGCATTATCGTCAGGAAGCTGCTCTGCAACCCCGCCCTCTGACGCATCTCGGCCATCCGGCTCGTCACTCCAGTAGCTGCGAGCACCCTCCTTGAAGAATCCCGTCGCGGGATCAATCGCCGGCTCCCCGTTCTGATCGACAATCGTACCATCTGATTTGATACGGTACCGTTTCAGATTACCCGGCCAGCGCGGCTTGGTTGTCGGCTTAAATAACGCGTAATACAGGGAATCCAAGTGCTCAAGCTGATTGAAGTTATTGACACTGACACCCGGTGAAGAGAAGGTGTTGTCCGTGGAGAGCACTTTCTTGATGATGGCATTGAAAGCGTCCGTTAGGTCCTCCGCGTTATCGGCGAGATAGTATTCACCACCACCTTTTTCCGCCGTGCTAGACAACAAGTCCTGATCGGTCAGAAAACCAACCGTATGCGTCGTTACGCGCTGGTTACCGTTGTAATCATCCGCAATATCTGAGTTCTGCATATACCCGGCAATCTCATCCAGGCAATTACCGTCGCAACTGCCAATACCGAGCTCTCTCGCCATGTAGCCGGTGTGGTTATAGTCTTTGGTAGGCTTGCCGTCTGTCAGTACGACCGCATGATTCTGTTGACACTCGAGATTGATCGGGCTGTCGTACTGATTTCCATCCATTGCGCCAGCCGCCTGATCATCGGCATCACTGAGAAAGGGCGATTTGCCCTCATAATAGCGCTTAGCGCCAAATAGCGTCTCAGAAAGCGGCGTATTGGTCTCCGGCCCGAGCGCGTTCACACCCTCTTTAAACGTTTGCCGGTTCTGTTCGACATCAGCGACCGGAACAAGGATGCGCCCTCCTTCTCCCATGTACTGATTAATCCTTCTGTGATACCGGGTGTTGGCATTCGTATCAAATGCCATCATTCCAATATTAACGTTAGACAGCCCGTCAGCGAGATTATTCGATACTTCCTGAACAATCTCCAGCCGGGTCTTTGTTTGCGTCTCCCGATGATTATTGTACCAGTTCAGGTAATTCGCCGACATGAAAACCTGGGGCTCCTTGTTTGCCCAGTTAACCTGGTTATTCCCCTCGGCTTTGCATACCGTTGCAAACTCCGTGTTGTCGGTCCTGTTGAAAGATTGCCAGCCCTCGCCCCAAAACCCATCATAATAGTAGGACATGAGGTATGGAGCCGTTTTTCCCACCCTATCCAGCTTATTCAATACATCCTGACACTGAATTACATCTTTGCTTATTTTGTAATAATCACCATTGTCCTCATAATAGATGAAGCCATCATCAACCCTCCCAGAGTAATCCTTGCTACTGTCATAATCCGATGTTTGGACTTCTACCTGAGCGTCCATACTCCCGGAATTATCCAGAACAAAAAGAACGTTGGGACGACTAACATCCTGGTCGATGTTGAAAAATATCTCCGTATCATCAGCATGAACCGACGTTCCAAACGTCATAAACAGGACAGCGGATATGATACTCGTTAAAAATCGTTGGTACTTCATTACGTCCCCTCCCGACTACCGGGCGAAGAAGATGACCTTATCGGCCATCTCCGTTTCACTGTTGTAGATAATCGTGCCACCGGCGCCACTTAGCGCACTCGCTTCACGGGCTGTCAACGAACGCTCCCCCTGCTTAAACGCAATTGAATCCGCCGGAAGAAACCGCTCACCGGTACAGGACGGGCAAGGCTTAGCCACAACGCTGACAACCTCACCATCCTCATTAACATCGACGCGGACGTCAGAGCTCTCAACAGCCTTCTGAAGCAGCTCCATACCTAGCCCGCTACTCTGTGCCACTGACGCGGTTGGCCAGCTCATTAGAACCAACAAAAGAACCGTAATGCTCACCCCACCGTGAAACCGTTTCATCTCAAATCCTCCCCAAAACTGCGAGCGCCCCCTTAATTGGGAACAAACCCCTGTGTCACCGTTGCCCCTGCCTGTGTCGCTGTATTCTCAACAGACATACGCATTTCAAAACGCCTTGTGGGAAGGTCAGAATTCATGGATGATTCCTGCCCTTCTGCCGCAAATGGCGTATTTTCCCCCATGTAGGTCAGCACATACTCGGCGTTGAGCGACTGGCGCGACGTTCTGAACGTCTTGGGACTGCCGGGCTTACCAACGCCGCGCCTGATGGCGTTACCCAAATCCGCAGATGCCCCCCCCAGAATATCCTCATCCCGCATGGCCTGATCCAGCAGGCTCTCTGCCGACTGAAATGCGCGATTGCTGTCCTGAGCATTAGAGGCCATGCGCTCCTGCATCACGGACATTTCCATGACGCTGAGACCAAGCAGGGTCACCACCAGCAGAACAATCAGACTGACGAACAGGACTGACCCCTCATGGCGACCCACCAGCCTGCTTCCATCGTTACGGTAATGAAGGTTCTTCATGCCACTCCTCTATCTCGTCGGTATCTGATTACGCAGCTTGATCGTGGTGACGAACACCCGCCGAAGCCGTTGATCATCCGGGTAGGTCGCCGCTGCACCTGCCGTGCCAGCCGGCTGGACTGTCAGACCAGGCATGTTGTAGTCCTTGGCATCCGATGAAGGCATGACGCTCTGAGCGTCGCTGACGAGCAAACCGACGCGAATCGCTTCCACATCATTCCATTCGTCATTATTGACAGCCGCTGCGCCGGCGTACCGGATGTTGTCACCCTCCCGGACGCCATACTGCACCTGGAGCCGCTCAACCCCAGCCACGATTTCATTGCCATTCTGATATAGGGCGAATACAGCGTTTCCCTGATCATCCTCACGACCGGTGTCCTGAACCCAGTAAGTATCCGTCGAGAAATGAAAAACCTGTGACCCAGCCGGATAGACATTCGATAGCGGGTTGTGTTTAATCTTCTGGGTCTCACCGTCCTCGCTCTGAACCGTGAAAACATCGGCGTTGACGCAATTGGTGATGAGCGCGGCTTCGCTCTGAGTAAAATCCTGGGCACCCTTCTCATCGACAGTCTGGATCACACTTCCGGCCGTCGCCATGTCGGAATCAAGCACCGCTTTCGGCGCGGACGCACGATGCACCTGAACCACATCGGTTGCGGCAATGGCCGACGCCTTGATGTTATTCACGCCGATATGGTCGGCCGCCGAATCCCAGTTGCTGCCCCCTACTTCGATACCACGTAAACCGACACCGAAGAAATCGCCATCGAGTGAGGAGGCCGAAAACTTCGGAACAAGATCCTGCATTGGATCAGAGCACCCCTGAAACCCCGCCATCCGGATATCGCGGGTCATAATGCCAAGCGCAATACGGCCAGCCTCCTGCACCCGGGCCAACGACTGACTCATACGTGAGTTGTCACTTGAATCAAGGTAAACGGTCAGCACACCCAGCGTGAGAATCGAACTGAGCACCAGCGCCACCATTAACTCAATCATGGAAAGCCCTTCCTCACGGCGGTGGCATCGATCACGGAGCCAACTAATTCGATATGCGCTCATGCCAATGACCTATAGATTGAATGTCAGTTGAAAGGTCTGAGTCTGATCGGTCTCCTCGCCAGATCCCTCGTCCCACTGTGTCTCAACCCAATTGACCTCGACCGTGAGATCGTCACCATTCTGGGTCACTTTTCCCTGGGCCTCGGGAAGAAAAATAAAGTCACCTCCACTGCCCTGGATCGCCCTTGCCCATTGCGCTTTATCAGCCTCCACCAACTTGCTCGGGGAACATCCCGAACTACTACTGAGGCACTCCGGCACGCTGGTATCCGCATCTTTGGTGGTAAACCCTGCGTAGGAACTGACTTGCTCAGGGTTGAGCCGAATGCGGTCGGCCATGTCGTATGCCAACAGACTGGCCTGGGTTCTCAAGTAAGCGCTGCGATTGTTATTCAGGCCATCAAGTGTCATGGCTGCCACACCGAGCAGACCGACACTGACGATCACCATCGTGATCAGTACCTCGATAAGCGTGAGGCCACTATGGGGACCTGATCGTGTCTTAACATTGTTCATGGCGAGACGCTCTCCACGTATTCCGCTCACGGGCAGGTGATGGCGTTGCCATCATGATCCTGGCCATTCTTTACAAGACGGGTCTGGCCAGAGGCTGCGACAACAATCGCCCTCGCACCACTGACTCCGTCATCATTACACACCGTCAACGTCCCAACTCCAGCGCTCCCTGACGACGCTGATGGCATACCATTATCCTCAAACTGAATGCGCTTCCCGGTACCATCAAAACCAGTGACTCGCAGAGTGTTTCCCCCGGCCAACTCCGCGTGGACCCGCAGGACTTCGTCTCCGTCGCCGGCGTCAACGGATCCGTCACCGTCTTCATCCCGAAATACGATCCAGCCATTCTCCCATTTGCTGTTACCACTACACGACGTCTCATTGGACGACGAACAGATGGTCACCGTGGAACCGGGAGCGGTTGACGCGGCGCTTCGCGCATAGGCAATCAATCCGGACAGGGTGTTCACCTGGTTGGTCATCCGGTTGCTGGCCACCATGGCCTGGAACGATGGGACTGCGATGGCACTAACGATGCCCAGAATGGTCAACGTCACCAATAACTCCACTAATGTAAAACCGGCGTTGCCTTGTTTCTTCAACGGCATGATTGCTTAACTCCATGAATCCATTATCAGTTTAATCAAGGCCAACCGCCATCTCTACCACCAGACGACGGGCGGTACCGACTGTAGGATGGCCGGTCATACAATGTGAAATGGGCGTAACCCAGAACCACAAGGCTGTGTTACCCAACAGGCAATGAGTGATGAGGCAAAAGAATGAGCAGGAGGGAAATGTTTCAGGAAATAAAATTCAAAAACAGCCTCCCCGCACGCAGGGGGGAGGCTCCTGGAGACTCATTGAACAGCAATAAAGACGGTGCGACTACATTCAAAAAGAATGAGCTTCTTAACTAACCGGAAAGGTCAAGGAAGTCCTCAGCGGCTGACTCCCCTGTCTTCGGATCAGCCACAACAGTAAGCGTACCCGGGCCCACCGCATTGACACAGAACGTCTCGGCCACCCTGTTTCTGGGATTTTCTGACACGGTTCTCTCTGTCGTCTCGGAAGTGATTTCCCCGTCATCGTCGCTACCGTCGCTGTCAAATGAAAAGCTGATTGTGGTTCCGCTGGGCGGAGGCGTGGCATTGCCATTGCCTGTTTGGCCGGTAACCTCAGCGCAATACTGATTACCGCCATCGGTGGGGCCATTTAGCTGGATCTGGAGATTATCTGACGTCATCCAAAAGCCTGTTATCGCTCTCCAGATCGGCACAGGCCCTTCAGTACAGAACGAGGCACCAGCAGGGCAGCTGGCACCATCGTATGCGGAGGTTCCCGTAGTGCTGCGGCTCTCATTATTGTCTTGATCAAAGAAATACTCAGTATTGTCCCACGAGCCGTTCTGATTCGCGTCCAAATAGGGTTCACGTCTGGAGTTTCTGTATGGCTCGCCCTGGGAATATTCACGGTTCCCGTCTGTATCGGTGAAGCTCTCCTCACCCAGACTGCGAGCCATAATTGTCACGCGAGCATTGTCAGGTCTTGGCCGCTGGCTCCGCCACGTCACAGTACACTGACCACTGTCATCGAGAACACAATCCCCTTCGATGGAACCACCGGAGGTCACGAAGTTAACGACGGCGCCCCCCGAATTGTTGCCGTAGTTGTCAGTCGCCCGGACCGTGATTTCGGAGGTCACACCATCCGTGTTCCACGCAGCGGGAGGGAGCGCATCGGAGACCGATAGCGAGAACCCCTCCTGGGTTGGAATAGCACCATTGACAGCTATAGGTGCAGAAACCGTCCTGATAGCCGGGTTGTCCGCCAAAGATGCTGCTACACGAACAACCGCGTTACCTGTCCCTGCTGCAACACGAGCCGTCGCTTCACCAGAACTGCCTGTCTCAGCTTCTTGACTCTCCAACGAAGGCGCCCCGTCCCCACTAAGGCTCTCTGCACCAATCAGCTCAAATTCAACCTTTTCTCGCGCCACCTCCGCAGAAGCCTCTGCGTTCACGGTGAACACAACTTCAGAAATCTGCCCGCTGCCACTGACCCCTGAGCCCTTGGTATCCAGAGTTTGTGGCGATGGCGTGGCAGCACTGATCTTAAGATTTTCAGGAGGCGCGATATCAAGCGTGGAGCTGACCTCGGGAGTAGTGAAGTTGATCTCGCTGGATTCGTTTGCTCCGTCAACCGAGGATGCCGTGGCTGTTACTGTATCCTCCCCCTCGCATCCTTTTGCAGTGTAGCGTACGGATACATCGCCGGAACCGGTCTCAATTTCCAGTGGACCGTTGAGTTCCGCTTTTGGAGACGAACCCAACAGGCAGTTGGATCTGAAAGAAACCGCTATGGGGTCCCCATTATAGACCTGATTGCCTTTTTCCGTATTAACAATGTTAAAAGAAAGGTTGGTCGACCCACCAGCAGACAAGCTGTTAGTCCCAACCCGCATCTGCCCTGCCTGAAAACTATCTCCTGACCCTGTTCCTAGTGCCAAACTGACCTGCTCTGTGGTACCGGGGTCCTCATTACCCTCTTCGCTTTCATCAGACCCTTCGTCAGTACCGCAAGCAACGAGCACCATGCTCACGAGTAAAACCAAAAACTGTTTCGTCCAGGCAGACATTGAACTCCCTCTTATCTCTATAGTAACCAACAGTCGTAACGGACTGCTTACGTTGTGCAGATTAGCACACTCGGCAAAAAACGCCCTGAGACAATGCGTCCGGGCGTTACAGTTTGAAACCACGCTTACAAGAGGCCTTGATGGCCTGTCCTCAGGCCTCCACTTCCTTCGCCGGAATCCGCAACGCCTTAGGCATGCTGAACACCACGTTCTCCTGTTCGCCTTCCAGCTCATCCGGAGTCTGGCCACCGAACTCACGCAACCGCTCCACCACTTCCTCAACCAGAACCTCAGGCGCCGAGGCACCAGCGGTCACGCCCACGGCCTCAATGTTTTCAAGCCATGAAGCATCGATCTGGTCAGCGGTGTCGATCAGGTAACCTGGAGTGCCCATGCGCTCGGCCAGTTCACTCAGGCGGTTGGAGTTGGAACTGTTGGGTGAGCCTACCACCAGCATGATGTCACATTCGGCGGCCAGCATCTTGACCGCGTCCTGCCGGTTCTGAGTAGCGTAGCAGATGTCATCCTTGCGTGGGCCCTGAACGGACGGGAAACGCTTCTGTAGGGTCTCGATGATCCTGGCGGTGTCATCCATGGATAGCGTGGTCTGGGTTACGAACGCCAGGTTATCGGGGTTGTTAACCCTGAGGTTTTGCGCATCCGCTTCGTTCTCGACCAGGTAGATATCGCCACCATTGCTGCGGTCGTACTGGCCCATGGTGCCTTCCACTTCCGGATGGCCGGCATGGCCGATGAGGATGCACTCCCGGCCCTCGCGGCTGTAGGTCATGACCTCCATGTGCACCTTGGTCACCAGCGGGCAGGTAGCGTCAAAGACCTGCAGGCCGCGGTCCTGGGCTTCCTGCTGCACGGCCTGGGAGACACCATGGGCGCTGAAGATAACCCAGGCGTCGTCGGGCACCTGGTGCAGCTCGTCCACGAATACGGCGCCGCGCTCGCGCAGGTCGTCCACCACGAATTTGTTGTGCACCACCTCGTGGCGCACGTAGATGGGAGCACCGTAGACATCGAGCGCGCGTTTAACGATCTCAATGGCGCGATCAACGCCGGCACAGAATCCACGGGGGTTGGCGAGCTTAATCTTCATGGAGGCTCCGGTGGTCACGGGTCTCAGGTTGACGGTCAGGCCTGTTGAACCTGGCATGAGCGGCGCGAAGCCCAAACTCATTCAACACGAACAATTTCCACCTCGAACTGCAGGGTCTTGCCTGCCAGTGGATGATTGAAGTCAACCTCAACGGTATCATCATCAAACGCCTTGATCACACCCGGCACCTCGGCCTTGGCAGCATCCGCGAAGGACAGCACCATCCCCTCCTCAAGAGGCAGTTCAGGGCTGAATTCCCGGCGTTTGAAGGTCTGGATATTGTTGGGGTTGGGTTGGCCGAAAGCATCCTCGGGCGGCACGGAAAAACTCTGGCGGTCGCCGGCTTTGAGTCCATGCAAGAGCCGCTCGAACGGCTCCGGCAGGTTCCCGTCGCCTATCGTCAGGCTTGCCGGCTCCTTATCAAAGGTGGAGTCCACATCCGAGCCATCGTCCAGACGCAGTGCGAAGTGCAGCGTCACCTGGCTGTCGGGTCCGATTACGCTCATTGGCTGTTGCCCCTCCCCGGTGCGTCGCGGTCGCCCTGCTTGCTGCCCATGAACAGGTCCAGCAGCAGCATGATGGCGCCCACAGTAATGAAACTATCCGCCACATTGAAGGCGGGAAAATGGTAACCGGCCCAGTGGAAGTGGAAAAAATCCACCACATAGCCGTGCACTACCCGATCGTACAGGTTGCCCACGGCGCCACCGAGCACAAAGGCCAGGGCAATACCGAGCCAGGTTTCATGGGCCTTGAGGCGCGCCAGCCAAACCACCAGCACCCCGGAAATGGCCACGGCCAGTGTCACAAACAGCCACCGCTGCCAGCCGGAACCGTCCGATAGGAAGCTGAAGGCGGCACCGGTGTTGTGCAACAGCGTCAGGTTGAAGAACGGCAACACCGGGTTGGCTTCACCATAGTCCAGCAGGGCCGTGGCCGCGGCCTTGGTGGTCAGGTCCGCCACCACAATGAACGCCGCGATGATGATCCCGTTGCGGGCAAGGGGCGTCAGCATCGGATCAGGCAAACCGGCGTGTTTCGCCGTCCCCGTTGATGTTGCTGATGCAGCGCCCACACAGGTCCGGATGGTCGCTGTGGTCACCGACATCCGGCCGATGGTGCCAGCAGCGCTCGCACTTGGTATGGCTCGCGGCTGTAACCGCCACCTTCAGTCCCTCGACCTCGGTGGCCGGCGCCTCGCCCGCTTCAGCCAGGGGCGCCACCTTCGCCTCGGAGGTAATCATCACGAAGCGAAGCTCATCGCCCAGGCGCTCCAGCAGCTCTTTCAGGCTGCCGTCGGCATAGAGCGTCACGTCCCCACTCAGCGAGCCCTTGATAGTGCCCTCGTTACGCGCTGTTTCCAGCTGTTTATTCACCGCGCTGCGAACGTCAATCAGCGTATCCCACTCATCCTGCTTGATGGGGGCATCCGCTGGCAGTGCCTCCAGCCCCTCGTGCCAGGTGGCCCAGTGCACACTCTCGTCCCGCTCACCGGGAATATGCTGCCAGATCTCATCCGCGGTGAAGGTCAGGATGGGCGCAATCCAGCGCGACAGCGCCTCCGCCACATGGTAGAGCGCGGTCTGGCAGGACCGCCGTTCGCGGCTGTCCGCCTGGGTGGTGTACTGGCGGTCCTTGATGATGTCCAGATAGAACCCGCCCAGGTCCAGAATGCAGAAGTTGTGCACCTTCTGGTACACCTGCAGGAAACTGTAACGGTTGTAGGCATCGATCACCTCCTCCTGCAGCCGCCGTGCCCGATCCACCATCCAGCGATCCAGGGCGACCATGTCGTCAAAGGGGATGCTGTTGGCCGCCGGATCAAAGCCGTCCAGGTTCGCCAGCAGGAAGCGCGAGGTATTCCGGATCCGCCGGTACGCATCCGCGGTGCGCTTGAGGATGTCCTGGGAAACGGACATCTCGGCGCTGTAGTCGGTGGCCGCTACCCACAGGCGCAGGATGTCCGCGCCCAGCTCGTTCATGACCTTCTGGGGCGCGATCACGTTGCCCATGGACTTGGACATCTTGTAGCCCTTCTCGTCCACGGTGAAGCCGTGGGTCAGCACCTCCTTATAGGGCGCCATCCCCTTGATCGCGATGCCGGTCTTCAGGGAGGACTGGAACCAGCCCCGATGCTGGTCCGAGCCTTCCAGGTAAAGGTCCGCAGGATAGCGGTTCAGGTCCTCGCGCCGGTCCAGGACCGAGGCGTGGGTTACGCCGGAATCGAACCAGACGTCCAGGGTATCCGTGACCTTCTGGTAGGTATCGGCCTCGTCACCGAGCAGATCACGAGGGTCCAGGTCGTACCAGGCATCAATGCCGCCCTTTTCGATGGCCTTGGCCGCTTCCTCGATCAGCTCCGGCGTGCGCGGGTGCAGCTCATAGGTGTCCTTGTGCACGAAAAGCGTGATGGGCACGCCCCAGGTGCGCTGGCGCGAGATGCACCAGTCCGGGGACTGCTCGATCATGCCCTCGATGCGCTGCTGCCCCCAGGAAGGAATCCAGCGCACCCCTGGGATTGCCTCCAGGGCCCCCTTCTTGAGGCCGTTGCGATCCATGCTGATGAACCACTGGGGCGTCGCCCTGTAGATCAGAGGTGTCTTGGTGCGCCAGCAGTGCGGGTAGCTGTGCTGGAAGGGCTCCTTGAACAACAGGCAGCCTTCGCGCTCCAGCGCCTCGCACACTGGTGTGTCCGCCTTGTAGATGTGGATACCGGCAAACTCGCCGGCGGCTTCGGCATAGGTGCCGTCCGCCTTCACCAGGTTGAGCGTGCCGATGCCGTTTTCCCGGCCGATCTCGAAGTCGTCCGGGCCGTGGTCTGGGGCCGTGTGCACCAGGCCGGTGCCGGCATCGGTGGAGACGTGATGCCCGAGCACCACAGGCACCTCGCGCTCGTACAACGGGTGCTGCAACATCAGCCCTGTGAGCGCCGCGCCACGGCACCGAGCCACGACCTGGGCATCCTGCAGGTTCCAGCGCGCCGTGACCGTTTCGCGCAGCTCTTCAGCGACCACAAGGTATTCAGGGCCCCGGCCAGCATCCGCGCGAATCAGGGTGTACTCCAGTTCCTCATGAACGGCCACCGCCTGGTTGGCGGGGATGGTCCAGGGCGTGGTGGTCCAGATCACCATCGAGACGGGCGCATCCAGCCCGCTCTGGCCGAAGGCGCCGGCCACTTTCTCCGGCGCCACTGCCGGGAAGCGCACATCAATCTGGATGGAGGTCTTCTCGTGGTATTCCACCTCGGCTTCCGCCAGCGCGGATTGCCCCACCACGCTCCAGTAAACCGGCTTGAAGCCGCGCTCCAGGTGGCCGTTGTCGATGATGCGGCCCAGGGAACGCACGATGTCCGCCTCCACCTTGGGGTCCATCGTCAGGTAGGGGTTGTACCAGTCCCCCATAACGCCCAGGCGGATGAAGTCCTGGCGCTGGTCATCCAGCTGCTCGGCGGCGTAATCGCGGCAGGCCTGACGGAACGTCTTGTAGTCCACCTTGTCGCCGGCCTTGCCGATGTCCTGCTCCACCTTGTGCTCGATGGGCAGGCCGTGGCAGTCCCAGCCCGGCACATAGGGGGCGTCGTAGCCCATCAGGTTGCGGGACTTGACCACCATGTCCTTGAGGATCTTGTTGACGGCATGACCAATGTGGATGCTGCCGTTGGCGTAGGGCGGGCCATCGTGCAGCACGAAACGCTCCGCGCCGGCGCGACGCTGGCGCAGCGTGCCGTAGAGGTCCAGACGGTTCCAGCGCTCCAGCATCTCGGGCTCGCGCTTGGACAGGTTCCCGCGCATGGGGAAATCCGTCTTCGGCAGGTTCAGCGTGTCTTTGTAATCACTCATGAAGGTTCCCGGAGTCTGTCGTTTCGGTCAGCGTTCCACATTGGTCGGTACCGGGCGGTTGTTCGCCAGCCAGTCACGCCCCTGGTTGATGTCCTCGTGAATGCGGTGTTCAAGCTCGTCCACGGAGTCAAAGCGCACCTCGTCGCGCAGATGGTACAGGAAGGTCACCCGCAACCGCCGGCCGTAGAGGTTGGCGGAGAAATCCAGCAGGTGCACCTCCAGTGACGGATAATGCCCATCCACCGTGGGACGCATGCCGATGTTCGCCAGACCCCGTTCCAGATGCCCTCCCGGCATCTCAACCGTCACCACATACACACCCCGCAGCGGTGGTTTTCGGCCACTGAGCAGAATATTGGCCGTGGGCACGCCCAGTTCCCGGCCCAGGGCCTTGCCGTAGACCACCCTGCCGGACAGCGCATAAGGGCGCCCGAGCAGTTCACTGGCATCCGCCAGCCGGTTTTCCCCCAGCGCCTGGCGCAAGCGGGTGGAACTGATGCGCTCACCCCCCACCCGGATGGTCTGGGTATGCTCCACCTCAAAACCACGCTCGGCGCCGACCTCCTGCAGGAGCCGGAAATCCCCCTTGCGGTCACAGCCAAACCGGAAGTCATCGCCGACCACGAGGTGGCGCACGTTCAGCCCCTCCATCAGGACCTGCTCAATGAAATCCATCGCGGAGAGGTTGCGCAACCGGGAACGGAACTGCAGGCAGACGACGATATCCACATCATGCGCCAGAAGCCCTTCCACTTTTTCCCGGAAGCGCATCAGCCTCGGTGGCGCATCAGCACCGCCAAAGAACTCTCGCGGCTGGGGCTCGAACACCATCACCACCGATGGGACTCCCAACTGATGGGCCCGGTCCCGGACCTGGTCAATAATCACCTGATGACCGCGATGGAGGCCGTCAAAGTTGCCTATGGTGGCGACACACCCGTTGGCGAGGGGGGTGTCACTGCGTTCCGCCCAGCGCTTGAGGTTGTGCAACCCTCGGATCAGCCGCATGCAGGGCTCCTCCTGATTTTCGGGGACCGCGGATTATACCGCAATGGCGGGACCAGGCCCAATGCCTGCCGCCATCCAGCGTCATTGCATACGGAAGTGGCGCACACGGATGCCCGACAGGAACAATACCGCGAAGTATGTCAGGGCCCCACCCGCGACCAGTGCCGCAGTGTAGCCAACACGCATCCACAAGCTGAAATCCAGCCACTGCGCCACCGCCGGCGAGACCCCATACAACACGGCTCCCATCACCGTATTGGCCGCCACCAGCTGCAGCGCAAAAAGCCCCCAGCCGGGCTGCGGCTGAAAGACTTTTTCCCTGTAAAGCCCGCGCAGCAACAGACTGCCATTCATCCAGGCGGACAACGCCGTGGCCAGGGCCAGCCCGGCATGAGCCAGTGGCCAGACAAGAACCAGGTTGAACACCATGTTGGACGTCATGGCAATCACCGCAATGCGCACCGGCGTCTGCATGTCCTGTCTGGAGAAAAACCCCGGCGCCAGCACCTTCACCATCATGAAGGCAATCAATGCCAGGGCGTAGGCCCGCAGGCTCTGGGCGGCCATGAACACATCCCGGGCCGTTGTCTCGCCGTAATGGAAGAGCGTTACGAGCAGCGGCTCCGCGAGCAGGCACAGCGCCAGCCCCGCCGGAATACCCAGCAACAGGACGCTGCGCAACGCCCAGTCAAGCGTGCGCGAGAATGCCTCCATGGATGCATCCGCGTGCTTGCGCGACAGGTTGGGCAGGATGACGGTCCCAATGGCCACGCCAAAGATGCCCAACGGCAGCTCCGACAGCCGGTCTGAGTAATACAGCCAGGACACGCTCCCGGTCTCCAGCATCGAGGCCAGAATGGTATCCAGCAACAGGTTGACCTGGCTCACCGAGACCCCGAACAGCGCCGGCGCCATCAGCTTCATGACCTGGATCACGCCCTCGTGCCGGTAGTCAATCCTCGGCCTCGGCAGCAGGTTGAGGCGGGCCAGAAACGGCAGCTGGAACAGCAGCTGTAGCACCCCGGCAATCAGCACCCCCCACGCCAGCGCCATGATGGGTTCCTGCATGTAGGGGGTCAGATAGATGGCGCTAACGATCATGCTCAGGTTGAGGATCACGGGCGTGAATGCCTGAACCCCGAAGATGTCGTAACTGTTGAGCGTGCTGCTGCAAAAGGCGGTGAGCGAAATCAGCATGAGATAGGGGAAGGTGATGCGCAGCATCTCCACCGCCAACGGATAACGGACTTCATCCCCGATGAACCCCGGCGCAAACGCCGCCGTGATCCAGGGCGAGCCCAGCACCGCCAGAACCGAGAGCACCAGCAGCACGAAGCCCAGCGAGCCAGCTACCGTACTGACCAGTGAGTGCACCGCCCGGGTGTCGTACTTCTGGCGATACTCGGAGAGCACCGGCACAAACGCCTGATTGAACGCGCCCTCGCCAAACAGGCGCCGCAGGAAGTTGGGAATCTTGAAGGCCACGAAGAAGGCATCGGCGTCCGGACCGGCGCCGAAGTAGCGGGCAATCACAATGTCACGGGCCAACCCCAGGACCCGGGAGAGCATGGTGAAAACCGCAAAAATGCTGGAAGAGCCCAGAAGGCCACGGGAATGGCCTGCTGCCGCCTCTCCTTCCGGTGCTGGCTCGGTCTGCGACTCCTGAGTCATGCCTGATGATCCCGGGTAAAACGCCGGATACTACCACCCCGCCCGCCGGCTGACGACAACAGGGCGGCCGGTCCTTGACAACATGCCACCTGCACGGCATTATTCCGCGTCATTTCAGACCCATTGGTAACCCGAATTCGAGGAGTCAAACGGTGGCTAACTCTCCGCAAGCAAGAAAGCGTGCCCGCCTCAACGAGGTTCGCCGCAAGCACAATGCTGGCCAGCGCTCACGCGCCCGGACCTACATCAAGAAGGTTGAATCCGAGCTGCGCAAGGGCAACGCCGAAGGCGCCCGCGAAGCGTTCCGTCAGATGGAACCCGTGCTCGACAACAGCGTGAACAAGGGCGTGTTCGCCAAGAACAAGGTGGCCCGCCACAAGAGCCGCCTCAACGCCCGCATCAAGGCGCTGCAGACCGCCTGAGCGCACCGGGTTGCCGTACACAACAGACCCCGCTTCGGCGGGGTCTGTTCGTTTCAGCGGGAAAGGCAGGCGGCACTAGACCAGGACCATGTTGTCCCGGTGGATCAACTCCTCCTCCTGAACATAGCCCAAACGCTCGGCAATCCGCTCGCTGGGGCAGCCCACGAGCTCACGGGCTTCAGCCGCATCATAGCTGACCAGCCCGCGCGCAACCTCCTGCCCCTGCTCATCCACACAGGACACCATCTCGCCACGGTGGAAGCCGCCTTCAACACGGCACACGCCCACAGGCAGAAGGCTCCGTCCTCCTTCACGCAATACCCTGACGGCCCCATCATCCAGGACCAGGCGTCCACGGGTCCGTAGATGGCCGGCAATCCACTGCTTGCGAGCGTCCAGCCGCTCCTGGTCCGGAATCAACAGTGTTCCAACCGACTCATCAGAACGGATCCGCGCCAGAACCCGCTCCATACGCCCGCCCACAATCAGGGTAAACGCCCCTGAGCGTGCGGCCAGCCGAGCCGCCCGCACCTTGGTGGCCATGCCCCCGCTGCCGAGGGCCCCACGACTGCCTCCGGCCACCATGGCATCCAGACGCGTGTCACTGGCACGCGCCTCAGGAATCAGGGCGGCCTCCGGGTTGTCGCGGGGGTCACTGTCATACAGCCCCACCTGGTCGGTCAGAAGCACCACCCCATCGGCCTCCACCAGATTGGCAACCAGCGCCCCCAGTGTGTCGTTATCCCCAAAACGGATCTCATCCGTCACCACAGTGTCGTTCTCATTGACGATGGGCACCACGCCCATGGGCAAAAGCGTCCTGAGGGTGCTGCGGGCATTCAGGTAGCGCTTGCGGTCGGAGAGATCATCATGGGTCAGAAGAACCTGGGCGGTATGGGTGCCGTGGCGCTGGAACTGAGCCTCCCAGGCCTGAACCAACCCCATCTGACCAACCGCAGCGGCAGCCTGGAGTTCGTGCACATGCTCCGGGCGCTGCTTCCAGCCAAGACGGCTCATCCCCTCGGCCACGGCCCCGGAAGAAACCAGAACGATCTCCACCCCGGCCCGCCGCCAGGCCATGAGCTGATCCACCCACTGGGTCAGCGTCTCCCGGGAAAGACCGCGACCATCATCCGTCAGCAGGGCACTGCCGATCTTCACCACCAGCCGGCGCGCCCCAACCACGCGCTGGCGCTCAGTCATGACCCACAGCCTCAGCGCGCGTAGACCACCTCGACATCGTGATCATCGTCCTCGTCGTCATCATCGTCCTCGTCCTGCTGAGGCCCTCGGAGCGACTGGATATGCTCCCGGGCCTCCTCATCGACACGCGCGCGCCGTTCCGCTTCAGCCTGCGCATATTCAGGATCGCCCTGCTCACGCTCATCCCGCTGCTCAAGCCAACGCATGACCGCCTGGGAGAGCGCCTGAACCCCATCACCACTCAGCGCCGAAACCAGGAAGATGGGCCCCTCCCAATCCAGCGCCTCGCGCAGGCGCGCCACCTCTTCGTCGGCATCCGGCAGGGAGTCCGACTTGTTGATCACCAGCCAGCGCTCACGCTCGGCAAGCGTCGGACTGAAGCACTCCAGCTCCCGGGTAATGGTCCCGACCGAATCCAGGGGATCTCCATCATCCCAGGGCATCGGGTCCACCACATGCAGGAGCAGACGGGTACGCACCAAATGGCGCAGGAAGCGGATCCCCAGACCCGCGCCCTCGGAGGCGCCTTCGATCAACCCCGGTATATCCGCCACCACAAAGCTCTGGTGGGCGGCCACCGAGACCACGCCCAGGTTCGGCACCAGCGTCGTGAACGGATAATCCGCGACCCGTGGCTTGGCGGCGGACATGGCACGGATAAGCGTGGACTTGCCGGCGTTGGGCAGGCCAACCAGCCCCACGTCCGCCAGCACCTTCATCTCCAGACGGATCTCCCGGGATTCGCCGGGCGAGCCGGAAGTGGTCTGGCGTGGAGCCCGGTTCACACTGGACTTGTAGCGCGTATTCCCAAGACCGTGGAAACCACCCTGGGCCACCCGCAGGGTCTGGCCCGACTCTGTCAGGTCGCCCAGGATCTCGTCCGTGTCGCACTCGACCACGGTGGTGCCCACAGGCACATCCAGAACCCGGTCTTCGCCCTTGCGGCCGGAACAGTTGCTGCCGCGGCCATCCTCGCCGGTGCCCGCGCGGAACTTGCGCTGGTAGCGGTAATCCGCAAGGGTATTCAGGTCGCCATCCGCGCGCAGGATGATGGAGCCACCATCACCGCCATCTCCCCCGTCGGGCCCGCCCTTGGGCACATACTTCTCTCGGCGGAAACTCAGGCAGCCATTACCGCCCTTGCCGGCCTGAACCACGATGCTGACTTCGTCGACGAACTGCATGGTGTGCCTCGAATCAAAAAACCCCGTACCGCTTTGCAGCCGCTAGACTGGCTTGGCCAGCAGCGGACAGCACCTCGGCACGGGGTTGGTGAGCGTCCGGAAAGCGCGGTTCAGCCCGCGGACTCGATGCTCACGTACTTACGGTTGCGGGGCCCCTTAACATCGAACCGCACCACGCCCTCGTCCAGAGCGTACAGGGTGAAGTCCTTGCCAATGCCCACGCCCTGACCAGCGTGGAAGCTGGAGCCGCGCTGGCGAACAATGATGCTGCCGGGCTGCACTGCCTGGCCGCCGAACGCTTTCACGCCCAGTCGTTTCGACTCGGAATCGCGTCCGTTCTTGGTACTACCTGCTGCCTTTTTGTGAGCCATGCTGCCCCCTTAAGCCTTGATACCGGTAATCTTGACTTCAGTGTACCACTGCCGGTGCCCCATCTGCTTCATGGAGTGCTTACGGCGGCGGAACTTGATGATCTGGACCTTATCATGACGACCGTGGCTGACCACTTCGCCGGTCACCTTGGCCCCTTCCAGGTCCGGGGTCCCGATCTTCACATCGTCCCCTTCACCAGCCAGCAGGACACGGTCGAACTCAACCGTACCGCCGGTCTCGGTCTCGATCTTCTCGAGCTTGATCTTCTCGCCTTCGCGAACACGGTGCTGTTTACCACCGCTGACAATCACTGCGTACATGCGTTTTCTCCATTGATGACCCATCCCTGCTCTTTGGCCTGGTTCTAAGGGAAGCGCTCTGGCAACCCTATAGCAGGGAGCGCAGGTATTGGGATGAGTTGCAGAGTAGCGGATTATAGACAAAACTGGTCCCCGAAACAAGCGCGTGCCTTTTCTCGCGGGCACCATCCGGCGGCTTTGGCCGCCACAAGACAGTACCCAGAACAAGGAGGCAGTAATGAACGGAAACCACCCTGTCACCGGCCCAGCGCAAGGCCCGAGCAAGCGCGTTATCGCCGCGCTCACGGCAATCGGGCTGGGCGGCATTGGCCTGTATTTCGTAGGCCAGTCCTACCCAGCCGGGGCGGAGCACTTTGGGATGTGGTCCCTGGTGCCCCCCGCGCTAGCCATATTGCTGGCATTCTGGTTGCGCGAGGTGATCAGCGCCCTCGCCATCGGCATCCTCGCCGGCGGGCTCATCGCCGGCCAGGTGAACGTGATTGATGCCTTCCTGATTCCCTCCATCGGCACCGAGAACTATGCCCTCATCCTGCTGGTGTACCTGTGGGCCCTGGGCGGACTCATTGGCATCTGGACCGAACCGGCGGCGCCGCCCGTTTCGCCGAATGGGCTGGCGAGCGGATGGTCCGCAGCCCCCGCAGCGCCCGGCTTTTCACCTGGTGCATGGGGTTGGTCTTCCACCAGGGGGGCACCATCTCAACGGTTCTGACAGGCACCACCGCCCGTCCGCTGGCGGACCAGCATCGGGTCTCCCACGAGGAGCTGTCCTACATCACTGACTCCACAGCCTCCCCCGCAGCCACCCTGATTCCGTTCAACGTCTGGCCGATCTATGTTGGCGGGCTCCTGGCGGGAACCATTCCCCTGTTCAGCAACAGCCAGGAAGGAATCCAGTTCTTCTTCCAGGCACTGCCCTACAACTTCTACGCCATTGCAGCACTGCTGCTCACGCTGCTGTTCGCAATGGGACGGCTGCCCTTTTCGCCCGGGCGCCGGATGCGCAACGCCATCAACCGCGCTCGCGAAACCGGCAAACTGGACCGCGATGGCGCCCAGCCCATGACCGCCAAAGAGCTGACCGAGCACCGGGTTCCGGAACATTACCGCACTGACCTGATTGATTTCCTGGCTCCAATGGGGGTGCTGCTCGGGACCGCCATCATCCCCTACTTCGTGAGCTATTTCCTGCTCGGCTGGACCGGCGGCGAGAAGGACCCACTCCTGCTGGTGGCCGAAGCCTTCATTCTCGCCGTGATCACCGCCATTGTGGTGGCACTGGTTAAGGGCATGCCCTTTGAAGAAGTTATTACCGGCTTCGTGGACGGCTGCAAGGGCGTCACCATTGGCGCCATCATCCTGGGCCTGGCGGTGTCACTCAAGGAAGTCACCGATGCCGTTGGAACCGCCCAGTTCCTGGTTTCCGCCGTTGGCGACAGCATTCCCGCCGTGCTGATGCCGGCCCTGCTGTTTGGGCTCTGCCTGATCACCGCCTTTGCCACGGGAACCTCCTGGGGCACCTATGCGGTCATGATCCCCATCGCCATGCCCCTGGCCTGGCACATGGCGCCGGACCCCTTCTTCATCACGCTGTGCTTCAGTGCCGTTATCGGCGGCGCCGTGTTTGGCGACCAGTGCTCGCCCATTTCGGATACCACGGTACTGTCATCACTGGCCACGGGCGCGGACCTGATGGATCACGTACGCACCCAGATCCCACTAACCTTTATAGCGGGTGGCATTGCAGTGGTGTGCTACACCCTGCTGGCACTTGTAACGGGAGCGGGAAACTGAGCGCTCAAGTTGACAGCCCCCGGCACGCCCCATAATGTACGTTGCCTGCATGTCCCGTAGCCCGATGGGGCGTTGCCCGACAACTGCCGAATGCCTATGAGTCTGGATGCCATTTACGCCCCGGTGCGGGACGACTTCAAGCGTGTCAACGCACAGATCCACGACCAGCTGAACTCGCGAGTTCCGCTGGTTGAACACATCGGCCACTACATTGTGGACAGTGGCGGCAAGCGCCTGCGCCCGCTGCTGGTGCTGCTCAGCGCCGGCGCGCTGGGCCAAAGCGGTGAACGCCAGGCCACCCTGGCAGCAGTGATCGAATTCCTGCACACAGCCACCCTGCTGCACGACGACGTGGTCGACACCTCCGAGCTGCGCCGTGGACGGGCAACGGCCAACGCCCGCTGGGGCAACGCCCCCAGCGTTCTCGTAGGCGATTTTCTCTACGCCCGCGCTTTCCAGATGATGGTGCGCCTGGAGAACATGCGGGTGATGGACCTGCTCTCCGAAGCCACCGGCGTAATCGCCGAAGGCGAGGTATTGCAGCTGACCAATGTCCGCAACCCGGACCTTTCAGAGGCGGACTACCGCAACGTCATCCACAGCAAGACGGCCATGCTGTTCCAGGCAGCCGCCCATTCCGCCGCTGTTCTCGCGGCCACCGATGAGGCCACCGAAACCGCCCTGCGCGATTACGGCCAGCACCTGGGCATGGCGTTCCAGATCGTGGACGATGTTCTGGACTATGAAGGCAGCGCTGACACCATGGGCAAGAATGTGGGCGATGACCTGGCCGAGGGCAAGACCACCCTGCCGCTCATCCACACCATGGCCCGGGGCAACGCCGGAGACGCCAGCACGGTGCGCCAGGCCATCCGTACAGGCGGTCCGGACCAGCTCGCTCCCGTTCTGGAAGCCGTGCACAACAGCGGTGCCATCGCGTACTGCCGCCAGTGTGCTGACCAGGAAGCGGAGAAGGCACGCCGGTGCCTGACACAGCTGCCCGACTCCCCCCACCGCCAGGCCCTGGATCACCTGGTGGACTTGGCGATCCAGCGCTCAGACTGACTCGGCGGCACAGGCCTCTGGAAAGTCCGGGCCCAGGTGACGCCGACCGTGCGCCCCGTCCAGCTCCAGCGTTGGACCAGCCGGCACAATCTGGGTCGGATTGATCGTGCGCTGGCTGCGGTAGTAATGGCGCTTGATCTGGTCAATATTCACCGTGTCCGCAATCCCCGGGATCTGGTATAGATCCTTCAGGTAACCCTGCAGGTTCGGGAAATCCCGCAGCTGGTGCCGGTTGCACTTGAAGTGGCTGTAGTAGACCGCGTCAAAACGCACCAGGGTCGTGAACAGGCGCCAGTCCGCTTCCGTCAGGCGATTGCCCACCAGGTAGCGCTGGTTGGCCAGGCGCCCTTCAAGCCAGTCCAGGGCCTCAAACACCTCCGTGAAGGCCTGCTCATACTTGTCCTGGGCTGTGGCGAATCCCGCCCGGTAGACGCCATTGTTCACGCTGTTGTACACCCGTTCGTTAACGGTTTCGATCTCATCCCGAAGTGACGCCGGATGGAAATCCAGCGGCCGAGCCCCCTGCCCGTCAAAGGCGCTGTTGAACATCCGGATCAGATCGGCGGACTCATTGCTCACGATCCGCTGACGGTGGGTATCCCACAGGCACGGGATCGTCACCCGGCCGGTGTAGTCCGGCGTATCCCGGGTATAGATCTCGTGCATGAAGCGAGCACCGTTCTCATGATCGCGATGGAAGGGGTCCTCCGGCCGGAACGCCCAGCCGTTTTCCAGCATGTCCGGGTGCACAATGGACACCGGAATCATGCTCTCCAGGCCCTTGAGCTTGCGGAACACCAGGGTGCGGTGCGCCCACGGGCAGGCCAACGCCACATAGAGGTGATAGCGCCCGGGCTCGGCCGCAAAGCCCGCCTCCCCCGTAGGCCCGGCACTGCCGTCCGGAGTCACCCAGTTGCGGAACTGGGCGCTCTCGCGCACAAAGGCGCCACCGCTTTTCGCGGTGTCATACCATTGATCATGCCACTGCCCGTTGATAAGCAACCCCATGAAACCTCTCCTTCTTGCCGGAAAACCCTGACGAATCGAACACGCTTATCCTCAGAATGCGTTAGACTGGGTCCGACAACAATCACTCAAATCTGGCCAACCCATTCAGTTTTTCTGACCATGGCATTCCCCATTACCATTGACGCCCTGCGCGTGCTCGACGCCATCGCCCGCAAGGGCAGCTTCGCGGCTGCCGCCGAGGAAATGCACCGGGTGCCCTCCGCCATCAGCTACACGGTCCACAAGCTGGAAGAGGACCTGGATGTACTGCTGTTTGACCGTTCGGGCCACCGCGCCACCCTGACCGATGCTGGCAATTACCTGCTGGCGGAGGGCCGGCAACTGCTGGAGGCCGCGAACACACTGGCGCGCACCACCCGCCGGGTAGCCGAGGGCTGGGAAACCAGCGTCACCATCGCCGTGGATGCCCTGCTGCCCATGACGGCGCTGTTCCCCGCCATCAGCACCTTCAACGAACTCGATGTGCCGGTGGAGATCCACCTGATGGACGAAGTCTTCAATGGCCCCTGGGACGCGCTGCACACGGGACGCGCTGACCTGATCGCCGGCGCATCCCGGGAAATCCAACCACCGGGACATTTCGATCGCCAGGCTATTGGTCAGGTTCCTTTTGTCTACGCGGTCGCCAAGGATCATCCCCTGACCCTTGAAACCGGCCCGCTCTCCGAGGAGGTCCTGAGTGCGTGGCCGGCGGTTGTGGCGGCAGACAGCTCCCGCCAGCTTCCTCCTGGATCAGCGGGCATCTTCGCGCAACAGCGCACCCTCACGGTGTCCAGCATGGACCACAAGATTGAGGCCCAGAAGGCCGGGCTGGGGGTGGGCTGGCTGCCCCACCCCCAGGTGGCGTCGGCTCTGGCGTCCGGGGAACTGGTCGCCCTGGACGTAGCCACCAACCGCTCTCCAGTGGTACTTTGCATGGCCAGACGGCGCGGCGACCAGGGCAAAGCGATCAACTGGTTCTGGGAGCACCTGTCCAGGCCGGACTATTTCAGCCCCTGGCTCGACCCGGTCTGAAACGGACACCTTCCATCACGGAACAAAACGGATTTCCCTGATGCATCAACTGAACGAACTGGACGCATCGTTTCTTTTCCTCGAGTCCGAAACCACGCCCATGCATATTGGGGGCCTCCACATCTTCGATGCCTCGGAGCGGGAAACGGCCCTGACATTCGACGACTTCCGGGAGTACCTCAACCATCGCCTGCATCTGGCCGACTTTTTCCGCCAGAAGCTGATGCAGCTTCCGCTCAACCTGGACCGCCCCTACTGGATCGATGACCCGGATTTCGACATTGACCGTCACCTTGAGTCCGTCAACCTTGAAGGGGCCGGCTACGGGGCGCTCAAGGCGGTAGCGGAGGCGCGAATCGCAACGCCCCTGCCCCGCACCCGGCCGCTGTGGCAGGTCACCTGGGTGGAAGGTTTTGGCCCGGATGCCCTGCTGCCCGAGAATGGATTCGCCCTGGTGGTGCGCGTGCACCACGCTGCGATTGATGCCTTCAGTGGCGAGGAAGTCATGGGCAAGCTTCTGGAATACACGCCGGACACCCCAACCAAGACCCGGCCCCCGGCGTGGCACCCGGAACCGGCGCCACGCACTGAACAGCTGCTCACCCGGGCGTCCATGAACCTGCTCCGCAAGCCTTTCCAGCTCATGAGCCTGACCCAGTCAACCGTGACGGCGACACTGCGGGCGTTCATGGAGCAACCCGTTGGACGCCTGAGGACGCCCAGGGATGTGCTCGGAGCCCCACGTACGCCCTTTAACCGCAACCTCACCGAGCACCGGCGCCTGCACAGCACCTCCATTGACCTGGCACGACTCAAGACCCTGAAGGCCGCCATCGGCCCGGACATCAGCCTTAACGACCTGGTCCTCGGAATCTGTGCCGAAGCCCTTAAACGCTACCTGGCGGGCCACGGCATTGACCCGGAAGAAAGCCTGGTGGCCCTCACGCCAGTCTCAGTGCGCTCACGCAGCCTGCGTCAGCCCACGGGCAACCAGATGTCCGCCATGCTGGTGAACCTGGCCACTGACGAACAGGACCCCGCCCGCCGGGTCGCCTGCATCCGTGACAACACCCGTACCTCCGAGAACTACCGCGAAGCCATTGCCGCGGACCGGCTGACAGAGCGCCTGCCCTCAACGCTGGTCGCGCTCTCAACGCGCCTCTACAGCGAGTTTCACCTGGCCCAGAACTATCAGCCAGCGTTCAACCTGCCCATTACCAATGTGCCCGGCCCCCAGGTCCCGCTCTACCTGAAGGGGGCGCGCATGGTCCATCAGGTGAACTCCGCGCCGCTGTTCCACGGTGCCGGCTTAGCGATCCTGGCCCTGAGCTACGCCGGGGCCATCCACCTCAACCTCACCACCTGCCCGGACCTGGTACCGGATGGGGACCAGCTTGCAGAACAGATCGAGACTGCCGTTGAAACCATTGAAGCCAGCGCCATGACGCCTCCTGGCAACCAGCGGTGATCCCGGCAAGACCAGGTAGCCTGAAAAAGGATTCAAACGATTTGCCCCGATGGACGATACTTGGTCTACACTGGAGACAAGGTTGGTCAAAGACTAACCAGAAACGAGCCGAAACGAATAACAATCTGGGTCACATGGTAATAAGGGGGCAGCCATGGAACCGATACCAAGAGCGGGTGATGCACACACTCCCATCCCGTTCCGCAGCAGCCGCTTTTTCTGCGTGGGCAACCGCTGGTACTTCACGACCCGGGAAGGCTTTGACAGCGGGCCCTATGCCACCCGCGAGCGCGCTGAAGCGGGCCTTCGGCGCTTTCTGACCGTTGTCCGGATGCTCCCCCATGAAGACGAGGAGGAGGCTACCCGACACTGACTCCCTGTATTTGAATCCCCCACTGGAGCAACGCCATCAAGGCCAGTGCATAGGCCCCGGCCACGACATCATCAATCATGATGCCGAGGCCGCCGGGCATGCGACGGTCCAGCCACCCGATGGGCCAGGGCTTGATAATGTCGAAACCACGGAACGCCAGGAAGGCGAACAAAAGCCAGAGCCCACCGGTTGGCTGCAGGGCCAATGCCAGCCAGACTCCCACGAATTCGTCCCACACAATGGCTGGGTGGTCATGCACGCCCAATGCGTTCGCCGTGCGCGCGCACAGATAAACACCGAGGGCGAAGGTCAGTACCAGAAGGGCGCCATAAAGCGGCCAGGGCAGCCCGACCATCAGCGAATAAAGCAGCAGCCCTGCCAGCGTCCCCCAGGTCCCGGGCGCCCGCCGGATACACCCGGATCCCAGACCCAGCGCCAGGCAGTGGCCGGGGTCGCGCAGCAGTGAACGCGGCTGGATGGATGTCTCAACCATGACGCCCTCCAAAATGGGTATAGCCCTGCTGAGTCAGCTCGACCCTGCCTTCAGGCCCCATCAGCGTTACGCCGGGCTCCTCTGTCACCGTTCCGATGACGGTCAATGCCAAGGAATCCACCGGTTCCGGGGGTAAAGGCTGATCGGCAGGCCAGACAAACAGCAGCTCATAATCATCCCCCGCAGAGGCGGCAAGTCGCCGGGCCTCTTCCTCCCCACGCAAAGCAACCAGCTCACTGGAAACCGGCAATGCGCCCCACTCCAGACGGGCACCACGCTCACCCAGAAGGTGGCCCAGATCCGCCACCAAACCATCACTCACATCCACCGCCACGGCCCCTGAGGCCCGGAGCCACTGACCCAGGGCCAGACGGGGTTGCGGATACCGGTATCGCTCAAGCACCGCCGCCACAGCTGGCGTGGGCGCGCCCGTCGCCTCCAGCCAGTTAAGCGCCTCACCGGCCTCGCCAAGCGTGCCACTGACACAGACCTGGTCCCCTGGGGTCACCGCTCCCCGCCGCAAGGCTGACCCTTCCGGCAACAGCCCATGGGCCTGGATCGTGATGCTGAGGGGACCCCGGGTGGTGTCACCGCCCACCAGCTGGACGTTTTCCCTGACAGCCAGCGACTGCATGCCATCCGCTAATGCCGCCAGCCAGGATTCCGAGGCTTCGGGCAGGGTCACTGACAGGGTAAAGCACAACGGCTCTGCCCCCATGGCGGCAAGGTCACTGAGGTTGACGGCCAGGGCGCGCCACCCGAGGGCGTGAGCGGGCATGTTTCGGGGAAAGTGGACGCCCTCAACCAGGGTGTCCATGGTCATCACCTGATCCCGACCGGGCGGACAGCGCACCACGGCACCGTCATTACCAATGCCCTCAACCACCTCGCTCCGGGCAACAGCGTCGCCCAGAGGCTGCCAGAACCGGTCAATCAGGCTGAATTCGTCCATAGGGGATCAGGCGGGATCAGGCCTGTCGGGAACGCGTCTCCGCCGGCCGCAGCCGGACACAGAGACGATCCAGAATACTGTTGATGTACTTGTGGCCATCCGTGCCGCCAAAGCGCTTGGCCAGCTCAATGCCTTCGTTGACGACCACCCGGTAGGGAATGTCGCTGCGGTTCATCAGCTCAAAGGTCCCGATACGCAATATCGCCAGCTCGATAGGGTCAAGCTCGCTGACCGACCGATCCAGCAGGGGCTCGAACTGCTGGTCCAGGTCGCCACGGGACCGGTCCACCCCCTTCAGGAGCTCCCTGAAGTAGGTATCATCCAGCTTCTCCATGTCATTATCGGTGACAAACTCCGCCTCAATCTGACTGATCGGGCTGTCGGAGAAATGGCGCTGGTACAGGCCCTGCAGTGCCAGCGCACGCGCCTTGCGGCGATCCGCCGGACGGGACTTACCCTGGTTGTTCTTGGGCTGACCGCCTTCGCTCATTGTGTGTCGATCCTCCGGAACAGGCTGACCATTTCCAGTGCCGTCATGGCCGCATCAGCGCCCTTGTTGCCGGCCTTGGTGCCGGCACGCTCAAGCGCCTGCTCAATCGTGTCCAGGGTCAGCACACCGAATATTACCGGCAGGCCGGTATCCAGGCTGACACTGCCCACACCGGAGGAGCTGGCGCCAGCCACATAGTCGAAATGCGGTGTTCCACCCCGGATCACCGCACCCAGCGCGATGACGGCATCGTGACGTCCCGTGCGCGCGACCTTCTGGGCCGTCACAGGGATCTCATGGGCCCCTGGCACACGGTAGATGGTGATGCTGTCCCGGCTGATGCCGTGGCGGACCAGGGTATCCGTGGCCGCCTCGACCAGGCTCTCGACCACGAATCCGTTGAAGCGCCCCACCACCAGCGCGTAATCGCCGCGGCAGTCGGTGAAGTCCCCTTCAATGGTTTTAATGTCTGTCATTGCTGTCTCCGTACCGGGCATGACCGTTATTGGTCTTTCCCGTCATCGTAGGGGAGGTATTCCACAACCTCCAGATCAAAGCCCGAAATTCCCGAGAACTTGATGGGCGCGCTCATCAGCCGCATACGGCTTACCCCCAGGTCCCGCAGAATCTGGGAGCCGGTTCCAACGGTCAGGTAGACCCCGGAGCTGCCGGAGGCCTCCGATGTCCCCTTCCCTCCCTGGGAACGGGCTTCGAAGAACCCGCGTATGCGTTCTTCCAGCGCGTAGCTGTCCTGGCCGTTATTCAGCAGCACAATCACCCCGGCCCCTTCAGCCGCGACCTTGCGCATGGCTTCATGCAACGGCCAGCGTGGTGAGCCCGGATAATGCGCGTGCAGCAGATCCCGCAGGGTATCCGTGATGTGAACCCGCACCAGTGTGGGCGTTTCCGGATCCACTTCCCCCATGGTCAGCGCCAGGTGGGTCTCACCCTGAATGGAATCGCGGTACGTGTGCAGTCGGAATACCCCGTACTCGGTTTCCATCTCATAATGATCAACGCACTCAACGGTCCGCTCATTCATGGTGCGGTAATGGATCAGGTCCGCGATGGTGCCGATCTTGAGCCCGTTCTGCTCTGCGAACGCCTCCAGCTGGGGCCGACGCGCCATGGTGCCGTCATCGTTCATGACCTCGCAGATCACCCCGGCGGACTCGAACCCAGCCATTGCCGCCAGATCACAGGCCGCCTCCGTGTGCCCGGCCCGCGAGAGTACCCCTCCGGGCTGAGCCATCAGCGGAAAGATGTGGCCGGGGCTCACAATGTCTTCCGCCTGTGCCCCGCGAGCGGCCGCCACCTGCACGGTGCGCGCCCGGTCCCCGGCAGAGATCCCGGTGGTCACCCCTTTCGCGGCTTCAATCGAAACCGTGAACTTGGTGCCAAACCCGGAGCTGTTGCGCTGAACCATCAATGGCAGATTCAGGCGCTCGCAGCGCTCCCGGGCCATGGGCATGCAGATCAGGCCCCGCGCCTCGGTGGCCATGAAAGTGATGTGCTCAGGCTGGACGCATTCCGCCGCCATGATCACATCGCCTTCGTTCTCCCGGTCCTCATCATCCATCAGGATCACCATCCGGCCCTGACGGATGTCGTGGAGGATTTCCTCAATATTGTTCAGCGCCATTCTGTACCCTGTTCGCTCTCACTTAATGGCCGCGCGCGGCGGGTTCCAGGATCAGTCGCTGGTCCGCTCCGACCACCCGCCGATCCCCCACAACCATCCGGTGCTGCTGCGCCATTCGATCCAGCGTCAGCGCCGCCATGGGTTTCGCCCGACTGCCCAGCATTGTCGGGGCCTGGTACAGCCACAATTCGTCAGTCAGGCCCGATTCCAGAGCCGAGCCCGCCAATGTGGCGCCCGCCTCAATGAGCACGTCATTGATATCACGCGCCGCCAGCAGCGCCATCACCGCCGATACGGCCGGCCGCCCACTGCCATCCGGCGCCACCGTGACCACCTCGGCCCCCTGTTCACGGAGCCGCGACGCCCGGCCATCATCCAGCGTGGCCGTGGTGCTTACCACCAGACACTGGCCCTCTCCCGTCACCACACGGGACTCGGGGTCCGTGCGCAGCCGCGGATCCAGAACCACCCGCAGAGGCTGGCGCACCGGCAATGCCTTGGTACCCGTATCCCCCAGTTGCGCCGGGCGTACGGTCAGCGATGGATCATCCGCCAGCACGGTCCCGACCCCTGTGATAATGGCACCAGAGCGTGCCCGCAATCGCTGTACGTCCATGCGGGCCTCGGGCCCTGTTATCCACTGGCTTTCGCCGGACGCCATGGCAGTCCGTCCGTCCAGACTGGCCGCGATCTTGAGCCGGACCCAGGGATTTCCGCCAGCCACACGGCGCAGAAACCCCGCGTTGAGCGTGCGTGCCGGCCCGGCCAGAACACCGCTCACCGTCTCGATGCCCGCAGCCTCCAGCAACGCCAGGCCCTGACCGGAAACCGCAGGATTCGGATCGCCCGTCGCGATCACCACCCTCGCCACACCCGCATCAACCAGTGCCTGGGCACAGGGCGGCGTACGCCCATGGTGACTGCATGGCTCAAGGGTCACATAGGCGGTAGCCGCCTTCGCACGCTCCCCCGCCTGTTCAAGCGCATTGACTTCCGCATGGGGTTCTCCGGCCTGGCGGTGCCAGCCAGTACCGACCACTTCACCACCGCTGACCACGACACATCCCACCCGCGGGTTGGGATGCGCGCTGTAGAGCCCGCGCTCGGCCAGCTGCAGCGCCATGGCCATGTATCGGGTATCAGTGGCATTGGTCAACGGTGAGTCACCCGGTCCGGACTATTTATCCACGGATTCCTTCAACGCCCGCGCCGCAACGGTCACGGGAGACTCATCCCCAACGTCACCGGAACGACTCAGCCGTTCGATCTCTTCCTTGAACTCATTGATGTCCTGAAAACTGCGATACACAGAGGCGAAACGCACGTAGGCCACTTTATCGAGCTGGCGCAGTTCGTACATGACCTCCTCACCGATCATCAGGGATTTCACTTCCCGTTCACCGGTGGAGCGCAGCCGGAACTTGATCCGGTTGATGGCGGCCTCAATGGCCTCAATATCGACAGGGCGTTTTTCGAGGGCCTTCATCAGGCCCTCACGCATCTTGTCCTCATCGAAGGGAACCCGCGAGCCGTCCTGTTTGACCACACGGGGCATGATCAGCTCGGCCCCCTCAAAGGTGGTAAAGCGTTCACGGCAGGAAAGGCATTCGCGCCGACGCCGCACCTGGTCGCCGTCGCCGACCAGGCGCGAATCGATCACTTTGGTATCCGCCTCGCCACAGAAGGGGCAATGCATCCAGTCACACTCCCGGACGGCAAGCGGGTTGGCAATGGTCAGTCAGCGTAGACCGGGAATCGCCGGCACAGCTCCTGAACCTCTTTACGGACCCGCTCGATGGTCTCTTCATTATCCAGATCATCAAGGATATCACACATCCAGCCTGCCAGGTCGCGTGCCTCGGTCTCGCCGAAACCACGCGTAGTCATCGCCGGTGTGCCAATCCGAAGACCGGACGTCACGAAGGGGGAACGGGGATCGTTGGGGACCGCGTTCTTGTTGACCGTGATATTGGCCTTGCTGAGCGCCGCGTCCGCGTCCTTGCCGGTGATGTCCTGCTTGATCAGGCTCAGCAGGAACAGATGGTTCTTGGTACCACCGGAAATCACCTCAAAGCCACGCTGCTGGAACACCTCAGCCATGGCCTGGGCATTCCTGACCACACGCTGCTGGTATTCCTTGAAGTCATCCTGCATGGCTTCCTTGAAGCACACCGCCTTGCCGGCAATCGCATGCATCAGCGGGCCACCCTGACTGCCCGGGAAGACCGCCGAGTTGAACTTTTTCTCCAGATCCGGGTTGGACTTGGCCAGGATCAGGCCACTGCGCGGCCCCCGCAGTGTCTTGTGGGTCGTGGTGGTCACCACGTCCGCGTAGGGCACCGGGTTCGGGTACACGCCAGCGGCAACCAGCCCCGCGAAGTGCGCCATGTCCACAAACAGGTAGGCGCCCACCTTGTCGGCGATCTCGCGGAAACGCTTGAAGTCCAGCTCCTGGGAGTAGGCGGAGAAGCCCGCCAGGACAACTTTCGGCTGGCTCTCAACCGCCAGGCGCTCAATCTCGTCGTAATCCAGCAGACCGGTCTCCGGGTCCAGCCCGTACTGCACGGCGTTGTAGATCTTGCCGGAGAAGTTGACGCTGGCCCCATGGGTAAGGTGCCCACCGGCATCCAGGCTCATGCCCAGCACCGTCTCCCCGGGTTTCATCAGGGCCATGTAGACCGCATTGTTGGCAGAGGAGCCCGAATGCGGCTGGACGTTGGCGTAGTCAGCCCCGAAGAGCTGCTTGGCACGCTCGATGGCAATCTCCTCAACCACGTCCACGTGCTCACACCCTCCGTAGTAGCGCTTACCCGGGTAGCCTTCGGCGTACTTGTTGGTCAGCGCCGAGCCCTGCGCTTCCATAACGCGCGGACTGGTGTAGTTTTCGGACGCGATCAGTTCGATATGCGCTTCCTGTCGGCGGACTTCCGCCTCCATGGCATTCCAGACTTCCTCGTCGTAACCGGCAATGGTCATATCTCGCTTAAACATTGTCAGCCTCTTGTGTGCTGGCAATTGACGCGCCCCGAGGAACGCCTTTGCCAGAAATGGTCGATGATGAACTCTCGGGGTCTGTTTCCTGTAGGAAACACCATTCTACCTAAAAGGGGCCGCAATAACATCCGCCCCGCGTAAATGCGGCATAACGCCCGCCACCAGCGGTTTTCATTGCCTCAACGGCAGCGATTGGTTAACGTACGCACAAACCACGCTTCCATTTTCCGACTCCTGATCAGGACATCGACTCCATGGCTCAGTACGTATTCAGCATGAGCGGCCTCGGCAAGGTCGTTCCCCCGAAGAAAGAGATCCTCAAGGACATCAACCTGAGTTTCTTCCCCGGCGCCAAGATCGGCGTGCTCGGTCTCAACGGCGCGGGCAAGTCGACCCTGCTGCGGATCATGGCCGGCGTTGAGACGGACTACGTGGGCGAAGCCCGGCCGCTGCCCGGTCTCAATATTGGCTACCTGCCCCAGGAGCCGGAACTGGACGATACCAATACCGTCCGCGAGATCATCCAGGAAGCGGTTGAAGGCATCCACAAGGCGCTGGCGCGACTGGACGAGATCTACGCCGCCTACGCCGAACCGGACGCGGATTTTGACGCCCTTTCCCAGGAGCAGGGGGAGCTGGAAGCCTTCATCCAGGCTGCCGAGGGTCACGATATTGAACGCCGCATGGAAGTGGCCGCCGAGGCGCTGCGGCTGCCGCCCTGGGACGCCGAGGTGCATCACCTTTCGGGGGGTGAGCGCCGCCGCGTGGCCCTGTGCCGGCTGCTGCTTTCCAGCCCCGACATGCTGTTGCTGGATGAGCCCACCAACCACCTGGATGCCGAAAGCGTCGCTTGGCTCGAACGCTTCCTGCACGACTTCCCGGGCACCGTGGTGGCGATCACCCACGACCGCTACTTCCTGGACAACGTCGCCGGCTGGATCCTGGAGCTGGACCGTGGCGAAGGCATCCCCTTCCAGGGTAATTACAGCCAGTGGCTGGAACAGAAAGAGAAGCGACTGGAACAGGAAGCCAAACAGGAAGCCTCCCAGCGCAAGGCCGTCAAGCAGGAGCTGGAATGGGTGAAGAGCCAGGCCAAGGGGCAGCAGGCGAAGAACAAGGCCCGCCTGAAGCGCTTTGAGGAGCTCAATTCCCAGGAGTTCCAGAAGCGCAACGAAACCAACGAGCTCTACATTCCACCGGGGCCGCGCCTGGGTAACAAGGTGATTGAGGTGGAAGGTGTGACCAAGCGCTACGGGGATGAGGTGCTTTTCGAGGACCTGACTTTCAGCGTGCCCCCGGCCAGCATTGTGGGCATCATCGGCGGTAACGGCGCCGGCAAGTCCACCCTGTTCCGGATGATCACCGGCACCGAAGAACCGGACGAAGGCCAGATCGTGCTGGGCGAGAGCGTCCAGCTGGCCTATGTGGACCAGATGCGCGAGCTCAACGAGGAGAACAGCGTCTGGGAGGAAATCAGTGGCGGCCAGGACATCATCCAGGTCGGCCATTACCAGACCCAGTCCCGCGCCTACGTGGGCCGCTTCAACTTCAAGGGTGCCGAGCAGCAGAAGCGCATCAAGGAGCTGTCCGGCGGTGAGCGCAGCCGGGTGCATCTGGCCAAGCTGCTCCAGGAAGGCGGCAACGTGCTGCTGCTCGACGAGCCCACCAACGACCTGGACGTGGAAACACTGCGCGCGCTGGAAGAAGCCCTGCTGGTCTACCCGGGCTGCGCCATGATCATCTCCCACGACCGCTGGTTCCTGGACCGCGTGGCCACCCACATTCTCGCCTATGAGAGCGACGGCGACGTCGTTTTCTTCGAGGGCAACTTCTCCGAATACGACCGCGACCTGCGCGCCCGCAAGGGCGAAGACGCCTGGGTCCCGAAACGGGTCAAGCACAAAAAACTTGCCTGAGCGGTTTTCCCCATCAGGGCATCTTTCACTATAGTGAAAGAAACGCCCTGATGAGGTTTGACCATGGCCAGCGAAGAACGCCGCTTTTTCAGTCGCATACTGTTCGATGCCCAGTGCGAGATCCACCTTGGGAACCGCGTCTGGTCGAGCGAGGTATTGGACATTTCGCTCCATGGCGCGCTCCTGAAAGCGCCGCCGGATTTTGACGGCGAGGAAGGGGACGGTTACACCATCGCCATCTGGCTGTCGGATAACACCACCCGGATCACCATGGACGCCATCCTGCGCCACAAGGAAACCGACCAGCTGGGATTTGAATGCCGCTCGCTGGATCTGGACAGCGCCACCCACCTCCGGCGCCTGGTGGAGCTGAACCTGGGCGACGAAGCGGAGCTCCACCGTGAGCTGGCCCGCCTCAGCGACGCCTGAGCTGATTCTCTTCGACTGGCACGGAACCCTCGTGGATACCCACGATGCGATGTTTTCGGCCATGGAGGAAATGCTGCCCCAGCTGGAGGGGCTGGGGCTGGTGGAGGAGCTGCTCCCGGAGGACCAGTGCAAAACCACGGACGACGCACGGCTGGTTCGCTATATCCGGCTTTTCCGCCGCCTCCACCCGCGCATCCTCTCGGAACGGCGCGTCTCCAGGACGGACATCTTCAACGCCATCTTCGGTGACAACACCGAGGCCAAGCAGATTGCCCACGAAGCCTATAACGCCTGTTACCGCAACCATTATGGCGAGGTCTTCCCGTTTCAGGACGGGATCTACGAGTACCTGAACGCCTGGCGCAGCACCGGCATCCGCCTGGGGGTGGCCACCAATCGCAACCGGGAGTTCCTGGAGCACGAGCTGGCGCTGGTCGATGGCGGGCGCTGGCAATCACTGATCGACATCATTGTCTGTGCCGGTGATGTCACCGCCTACAAGCCCGACCCCGAGGTCATCCTCAAGGCCGGGTGGCGCGCCGGTCTGAAGGCCGATACCCACATCTGGTACGTGGGCGACAGCACCACTGACATGGTCACCGCCGGCAATGCCGGCGTGACCCCGGTGTTCTTCAACGGCGGCCAATGGGATCCGGACTACATTGAACGCCGTTTTGCCGGCGATCCAGACCATCACCCGTCATTGATTGCCCATTCCTTCGAGGCGCTGACGGACCGCATCGCGGACAGCCTACAGGGCAATGCCCGGGCCGCCCTCCAGGCCAGGCGCCCAGCCCCCTATCCGGCGCCACAGCCCCCTGAACCACGCATAGAGCCGGACTGGCACCCTTCCTTGGTCAACCTGACACCCCCCAAGGTCATCCTGTTCGACTGGCACGCCACCCTGGTCGACACCCTGGACGCCATGTACCACGCCGTGGATGACATGCTCCCGGAACTGCGCCAGCTGGGCCTTCTGGATGACATTGCCACCTCCGCCAATGCCCGTTCCGACGAGGAACAGCGTCTCGTGGATTACGCTCGCGACCATTCCCGGCTGCATCCCCAGGTGCGTGCTGACCGCAAGATTTCCCGGACCGACATCTTCGAAGTCCTCTTCGGTGACGACGATGCGAGCAAGAGCCAGGCGCACCAGGTCTTCCGCCATCACTATCGACGCCACTACGGTGCCGTTCTGGCGCTGGAGCCGCGCGTGAAGGAGCTGCTATCGACCCTGAACACGCTGCCGCTGCGCATTGGCGTGATCACCAACCGTGATCGTGAATTCTTCGAGGATGAACTAAGGCTCGTGGACGGCGGTGGCTGGACGGACCTGTTCAACATCGCCATCTGCGGTGACGACGTGCCGCATCGCAAACCGCATCCGGATCAGCTCCTACTGGCCGCACACCGGCTGGGGGAACGCCCGGACCAGGGCATCTGGTACGTGGGCGACAGCACCACGGACGTCAGCGCGGCGCGCCGGGCCGGCCAGACGGCGGTTTTCTTCAACAGCGCCCAATGGGACCTGCCCGCGCTCAACCGATTGTTTCCCGGCGATGCCCACCATCCCTACCGCCCGGATGTGGTGGTGAACGACTTTTCCGAGTTCTGGGCCATGCTGCTGGCCTGCCTGGATGGCGCCACCGGTTGATCGGGTAATGGACCTGAGAGCTTGACGCGGGAACTGCATACCAAGTCTCACGAATGCATAGGATTTACTGGTGTTTTTTCCAGTGGTGGACGTGGTGGGGCAGCAGGGCTGCTAAGGTCCCCAATATACGATCATCAGGAAAGCTCGAGTAAGGATAATGCAGAAAAACCACTGCCACCAGAGTTACCACCATTACTGGGGTAAGGCTATGCCGCAGAGCAATGACTCTCAAAGCGGACCCCGCTGCCATCTTCTGCCTTATCACTCACTGGACGTAGCCGCGGTAGGTCACGTCCTTCTCTCTGAAGACACATCAAGAAACCGTTCTCTGGCCGCTTATCTTGGCATGAGACCAAGAGAATTACAGGCTGTTTTCACATTTCTCCTGTCTATCCACGACATCGGGAAGTTCGCGAGAGCATTCCAGAGCCTGGCGGAACCCGCACCGGAACGGCTTGTCCAGCCTGATCCTCAACTGCCTTACCGGCTACGTCACGACGCACTCGGCATGCTGCTGTGGAAGCAATGCTTCTTACTGGACGGCAAGCTTCCCGAAGCATGGTTTTGGCCGCTAGGCAAAGCAATGGAGCGTCAACACAAGCGTTCCCTGGAAACCCTCCTGAACATCACGTTTGGCCATCACGGCAAGCCAGTCGAGGCTGGCAGTGAGGCACTCGACGACCATTTCTACCCTGAAGACGTAGAAGCCGCCTGGACCTTTAGCCGGGACTGTGCAGAGCTGGTCGCTCCCGCATGGCCCTGGGGACTGATGGGAGACAAACAGTGGGGGAAGACACTCAAACGCCTAAGCTGGCACCTGGCCGGTCAAGCCGTGCTCGCGGACTGGATAGGATCCGACCAAAGCGTTTTCACCTACAAGGAGGATCCCGTTTCACTCGAAGACTACTGGCATGAGACAGCACTACCGAAGGCTATCGAAACCGTTCACAGGATCGGCCTAAATCATTCTCCAACAGCCGCCCCGTTCAATGGTTTTGAGACGTTCTATGGCTTTCCCCCTACCCCGTTACAAAACTGGGCTGAAGAAACAGCCATCGAGACCCCCTCCAATCTCTTCATTCTTGAGGACGTAACGGGGGCAGGGAAGACGGAGGCAGCCCTGACGCTGGCGCATCGATTGATCGAAAGGGGCTGTGTGGAGGGCGCCTATTTCGGTCTCCCGACCATGGCAACATCTAACGCCATGTACTCACGCATTGCCGATATTTATCCGCGCTGGTTCTCGAAGAACGATTCACCCAGCCTTGTGCTGGCTCACAGTGCGAGGCACCTCAATGAATCGTTTACCGCCTCCCTGGAGCACCAGCAGCACGATACTCAGTACGGCAGTAGCGAACCAACAGCGTCAGCCGCCTGCAATCACTGGTTCGCTGACTCCCGCAAGAAAGCGCTACTGGCTGACGTTGGCGTTGGAACGATAGACCAGGCCCTTATGGCCGTCCTACCGTTCCGGCACCAATCGCTGAGGCTGGCGGGACTAGCTAATAAAGTGCTGATTGTCGACGAAATCCATGCGTGTGATGACTACATGCTCACGCTTTTGACCGCCGTTCTGGAAGCGCATGCCAAACAGGGTGGATCCTCGATACTGCTCACGGCCACCCTCCCTATGGAGATGCGGGAAAAGCTCATTATGGCCTGGAACAACGGACTCGGAGAAAAAGAACAGCCAACGCTCAACTGCCATGATTTTCCATTGGCGTCTCAGGTCAGTCGTAATGGGCTCACCGAATCGCCGGTAGAAACCCGTCAAAGCGTGCAACGTCACGTCCTAACTCAGCGGCTCGACAGTACCGACGATGTCATCGCAACGCTATGGAGCGCCACTCAGCAAGGCGGATGCGCATGCTGGATCCGCAATACGGTGGATGACGCGATTACAGCCGCACAGCGATTATGGGAATCAGTAGCTGACCCCAGCCGGGTCATCCTGTTTCACAGCCGGTTCATTATGGCCGACCGACAATCAATTGAAGCAAAAGCACTGGCTCACTTCGGTAAGGACTCAGGCGCCACCGACCGGTGTGGCTGCATACTGGTTGCTACCCAGGTGATCGAGCAGTCGCTGGACCTCGACTTCGACTGTATGATCTCAGACCTCGCCCCCGTGGACCTGTTGATACAACGGGCCGGCCGCCTCCACCGCCACGCCCGGGCTCTTAACGGGGACCGGTGTCAGCAACCGGATGCCCGTGATGAACGACCCACTCCCGTGCTGCACATTCACGCGCCCCCAGCCAACACTGACGTGGACAAGGACTGGATAAGACGCTTCCTACCGGGAACAGCCGCCGTCTACCGGAATCATGGTCAACTCTGGCTAAGCCTCAGAGTGCTGGAATGGCGTGGAGGCATCCGTATGCCCGAAGAAGCACGTCACCTGATCGAAACCGTTTACGGACCGGACGCGGACGCGCAGATTCCTGAAGCACTGACGGATAGTTTTTTTGAGCAGGAAGGCGAACGTCAGAGCCAGGTCACCATGGGTCACTTCAACCGGCTCAATCTGGACAAAGGATACTCAACGGTAAGCGCTAATGGCTGGCGGGAAGAAATTGATATCGGAACCCGCCTGTCGGACGAACCCAGTGTCACCGTCACACTGGTGCGGTTGAACGAAGCAGGTACCGCCCTGAAGCCCTGGGCCGATAACGCCCAGCATCCGTGGGAAATGAGCCAGCTTCGGATTCGCCAGTCCCTGGCCAATCAGCTTCCAGAGCTTTCACTGGCAATCAATGCCCTATGGGAGGCAACCGTGGAGCAAAAACCAGGCCTCAAGTTTTCAGTCCCATGGTGCGCAGAACAGGAAACTGATTCACTGAATTACCATGAACGTTTCGGGCTATACCGGCAAAGTGCTCTAAGCATAGAGGATAAAACATGAACCTCCTGAAGGATCCATGGCTACCGTTAAAGCATCGCAATGGCGGCATCCAGTACCACCAAGTGTCTGCCATTACCTCACCGGATGTCGTCGACCTCGCCCTCCCCCGTGCGGACTTCCAGGGTGCTGCCTATCAATTCCTAATTGGGCTGCTCCACACAGCTCTGGCGCCAGAAGACACTGAGCAATGGTTGGACCGGCTTGAAGAACCGCCTTCGACAGGCGACCTTGACGAAGCGCTCGCACCGTTTACTGACTCATTCTGGCTCGACGGGGAAGACCGTCGCTTCATGCAGGACTATGGTTCCCTGAAGGATGAGAGCGCAGTGCCCGCCTCCAGTCTACTGATTGACGCACCAGGTGCCAGCACCGTCAAAAACAATACGGATCATTTTGTTAAAGCGGGTCGAGCGGAAACCTTCTGCCCAGACTGTTCCGCCATTGCCCTCTTTACAATGCAGATCAATGCGCCCTCAGGCGGCAAAGGGTACCGCACTGGTCTCAGAGGAGGCGGACCGCTCACCACACTTGTTATGCCGGAAAGCCCCCACATACCACTCTGGCAGAAACTATGGCTCAACGTGTTGGACCGAGAGACCTTTGAATGCCCGGAAACCGACCCGGACTCCCCAGACCTGTTTCCCTGGATGGGACCAACGCGCACCAGTGAGCACGGTGAGCAAACACGGCTCGATGATGTTCACCCGCTTCAAATGTTCTGGTCCATGCCCCGACGTTTTCGCCTTGTGTTTGAAACCCACAACAGTTATTGCGACCTGTGCGGGCGCCACAGCAACTCGGCTGTTTCACGGGTACGAGCCCGGAACTACGGAATCAATTACGACGGCCCGTGGCGCCACCCCCTAACCCCCTACCGCTGTGATCCCAAAAAGCCCGAGGAGCCGCCTATCTCGATCAAGGGTCAACCAGGGGGCATCGGTTATCGCCACTGGGAGAGTCTGGTTCTCGAAGATAAAGAAGGACACGGCAATCTGCCTGCACCAGTTGTCCTCGACTACCCCAGAAAGGTTGCTGAAGCAGCCATGGGGAACATGACACTTCCCCGGATCGCCCGAATCTGGGCTTTCGGTTACGACATGGACAACATGAAACCCCGGTGCTGGTACGCCGCCCAGGTACCCCTGATAGCCCTTCCACCTGCCAAGCAGGATCGCTTGCTGGACTGGTTAAAAGTGCTGCTCGAGCTGGCACAAGCCGCGGCGATGCAGGTACGCAACCAGGTAAAAGGCGCGTGGTTCAACAACCCCAAGGAAGTGAAAGGCGACCTGACCTTCGTTGAAAACCGCTTCTGGGAAAGAACCGAACACACCTTCTACCAACTGCTCAAAGAGCTTGGTCAACTTCTTGTCGAGCAAGAAGTCTCAAGACTGCCTCCGGAACCCGCCGCACAGTGGTTCCGCCATGTCCAGAACCAGGCGATCGAGATATTCGATGAATTCGCTCTATCCGGCCCTGCGGACACACCGAACATGAAACGCATCACCCATGCGCGAAATCAACTGCTCGGTTGGTTTTCGCGCAACAAGACAGCAAAAGATTTCCGGAAACAGGCAGGGCTTGAAGGGGTCAACACCACAAACACGAAGAAGGAGCCGTCATGAGCCAGGATTCCATCTATTACCACGTAATGCGACAGCAAAACCTCAGGACCAAAGTCCTGGTCTGGTGGTCCAGACTGCATCGGGATGCGCAAACGCTCCAGAGACTGGAGTGGAACGGGAACACACAGCTTCTTCCCCGTGGTATCGCCGCTGAGCTGCGCCGTTGCCATACCGTTGACGACGCCATTCTTACCGAGGGGTTTCGCCATCTCTGGTTGTCCCTGAACGAAGATCAAGCGGGCCAATCATGGACCATGACGGCATGGGCAACCGTTGCGGCGGTGCTGGCCGAGGTTCGCAGCGACTCCTCAACCCCATTCGCCCGTGCCCTGGGCAGCCAAAAGGACCAGACAGGTAAGCCTTATCTGAGTGAGCTCAGGTTCGCGCAACTGCAGAAAAGCCACGACGCCGACATCTTTCTGAAGCGTGCCCGACGTGCGGTGGCATTGCTGGGCAAGCAGGCTCACGTTCTCTCGCTGGCCGACAGCATACTTCACTGGCACCAGGAGAAACATGGCCAGATCAGTCACCAGCCGGAAAAGAGGCTTACAGTACGCTGGGCCATGGATTACTTCACGGCCCTCTCTGAATACCAGAAATAACCCGGACGCTCGAACAAGGAGACCTCACAATGAGCACTTTCATCCAACTGCACCTTCTCACCTCTTACCCACCGGCAAACCTGAATCGTGATGATCTGGGGCGCCCCAAGACGGCCCGCATGGGCGGTGTTGACCGGCTGCGGGTTTCATCCCAGAGCCTTAAGCGGCACTGGCGAACCTCTGATGTCTTTCAGGAAGCGGTGGCAGGGCACGCGGGAACCCGCACCAAGCTCCTGGGCACTGACGTTCGTAACCAACTTCTGGAAGCAGGCGTAAAGGAAAAGGATGCCAAAGAATGGGCTTCCAAGATCGCCAATGTTTTCGGTGCGCTCAAGAAAGACGATGTGGAAATTGAACAACTGGCCCATATCAGCCCTGAAGAGCGAGAAGCGGTGGAAAATCTGACCCAGACACTCGCTGAACAAAACCGGGCTCCCCAGGATGAAGAACTCAAGTTGCTCCGAAAGAAACCGCAAGCTGCGGACATCGCGCTTTTCGGACGAATGCTGGCAGCTGATCCCGCTTTCAATGTTGAGGCTGCCTGTCAGGTCGCGCATGCCATCACGGTCCACCCTGTTGTAATCGAGGATGACTACTTCACCGCTGTCGATGACCTGAACAGCGGTGAAGAAGACCGAGGGGCCGCCCATATCGGCGAAACCGGCTTTGCAGCGGGCGTTTTCTACAGCTACCTGTGCATCAACAGAGACCAGCTTATCGATAATCTACGGGGAGACAGCAATCTTGCTGATCGGACTATTGCAGCCCTTACAGAGGCTGCCATAAAGGTCGCGCCAAGCGGCAAGCAGAACAGTTTTGGTTCACGCGCCTATGCGAGTTATGTCCTTGCGGAGAAAGGCTCGCAGCAACCCCGTTCGCTCTCAGTCGCCTTCCTGAAACCGGTAAACGGGCAGGACCAGATCGACGAAGCGATTAAACAGATTCAAGGCCAGGTCCGAAATTTCAACCAGGTTTACGGCCCCTGTTCCGAAAAGCATTACGAACTCAACGCCCACGCCGGGCAGGGCCAATTCAGCGAGCTGCTAGACTTTCTCAAGCCTGAATAATAGGGGACGCCTCAATGGACTTTCTCATCATCCAACTCTACGGCCCCCTGGCAAGCTGGGGCGCACCTGCTGTCGGTGAATCCCGTCCCAGCTCAGATCACCCGACCCGTGGGGCGCTTCTCGGGCTTGTGGCGGCCAGCCTTGGAATAAAGCGGGAAAACGCTTCCGCTCAAAGTGCGCTGTCAGAGGCTTTGCGCTTCGCAGTGCGACAAATCACACCTGGGGGCATTGTTCGTGACTTTCATACCATTCAAGTGCCCAAGAGGGACAAACAAGCCCAGTACGCAACGCGCAGGGACGAACTTGGCGTTGGGAAAGATAGGCTCAATACCATCATTTCCCGCCGTGAGTACCGCGCCGATGGCCTATGGCAGGTAGCTATTTCACTCACCCCGGAAAGCCGCTGGTCCCTGGAAGATCTGGCAAAGGCTTTGCACGAACCCGTCTTCACCCCCTACCTGGGGCGCCGCTCATGCCCACTGGCCGCACCTCTTGCCCCCGAAAGGGTGCAGGCGGAGGACATCCACGAGGCCTTTTCAAAGGTTTCACCGTTGATCCATGACGACCAGAACCGGTTACTGAGGTTTGATGGGCAAATTGATTATTTCTGGGAAGATCAAGGGAGTAACCTCACAGTACAGGACACCCGTTTCCCGGAGGATGATGTCATCAGCCGGGATCGTTGGCAGTTCCGGGGGCGCGCCGAACACCACGCAAGAGTCAAGGAGGACCTGTGATGTACCTGTCCCGAGTGCGCGTCGCAACTGAAGGGTTGGACCGCAGAGCGCTCCTGAATCTGCTGTCAGGCAATGCCTACACAACTCACCAACTGCTTTGGCGACTTTTTGAGGATCACGCAGAGCGGCAGTTCCTTTTCCGTCAGGAGATGGAATCGGAACAGATGGGTGCGGAGCAGGACCCTCGTGGACTGCCCCTGTTTTACGTATTGTCCCAGTCGACCCCCACTGATGTCCCGGGTCTTCTGCAAACCGACACAAAACCCTTTGCGCCAAAACTCCAGGAGGGACAACAGCTAGCTTTTCGCCTCAGAGCCAACCCCACCGTCGACAGAAAAGAACCGGGCAAAAAGAACGCCACAAGACACGATGTCCTTATGGATGCGAAAACCCAGTGTCGACGGGATAACATTACCGACCCGGAGCACATCCAGGCCCTGATGAACGACGCCGCCCTCCATTGGCTGCACCGTAAGAGCCAGTCGGCTGGATTCAGGCTGGAGGGCACTCCCCAGGTTACTGGATACAGACAGCAATCCATGCACCGAAAGGGACGAGACATTCGCTTTTCATCCGTTGATTACGAAGGACTGCTGTCTGTCACATCCGCTGAATCCTTCACATCGTCGCTCAGCCAGGGCCTTGGTCGCAGCAAGGCCTTCGGATGCGGGCTGATGATGATTCGACGGCCGTAAGGGGGAACCATGCCTTATGTTCCCCTCAAACCCATCCCCATCAAGGATCGCGTTTCGATGATTTTCGTCAGGCCGGGACAAATCGACGTCAAGGACGGCGCCTTTGTTGTTATTGACGACGTGAATGGTGAACGGATGCATATCCCCGTCGGTTCAGTCGCTTGCCTTTTGCTCGAGCCCGGGACACGCGTATCACACGCAGCCGTCAAACTCTCCGCCACAACCGGAACCCTGTTGATCTGGGTAGGCGAAGCCGGGGTCCGGCTTTATTCGGCGGGCCAGCCGGGCGGGGCCCGCTCCGACAAGCTGCTCTACCAGGCGCAACTTGCCCTTGATGACAGCTTACGGATCAAGGTGGTGCGCAAAATGTTCGAGATCCGTTTTGATGAACAAGCCCCTCAAAGACGCTCAGTCGATCAGCTGCGGGGCATTGAAGGAGCAAGGGTACGAAAACTCTACAAGTCGCTGGCCCATCAGCATGGACTTAAATGGGACGGGCGGCGGTATGACCCGAACAACTGGGACAGCTCTGATCCGGTGAACAAATGTCTTTCTGCCGCGACAGCGTGCCTTTATGGCGTAACAGAAGCCGCCGTCCTTGCCGCTGGATACGCACCGGCCATTGGATTCCTCCACACCGGAAAGCCCAAGAGTTTCGTCTACGACATTGCAGACCTGGTCAAGTTCGAAACCGTTGTTCCGGCAGCCTTCAAGGTGGCGGCCTCATCACCAACAAAACCCGACCGGGATGTTCGCATCGCCTGTCGCGACGCCTTTCGTAAAACGAAACTGCTGAGCCGGCTCATCCCCCTTATTGAAGACGTCCTGGCTGCGGGAGAGATAACGCCCCCAGAGCCCGCATCGGAGAGCCAACCGCCGGCAATCCCGGAACCGGAATCTCTCGGGGATGAAGGTCACAGGAGCCAATAATATGGCAATGCTGGTTGTTGTAACCGAAAACGTACCGCCGCGCCTGCGTGGCCGACTGGCAGTGTGGCTACTGGAGATCCGCGCCGGTGTCTACATTGGTGACGTCAGCAGGCGCATCCGGGAGATGATCTGGGAGCAGGTTAATGCACTTGCTGACGAAGGCAACGTGGCCATGGCTTGGTCCAGCAACCACGAGTCGGGTTTCGAGTTCCAAACCTACGGAAAAAATCGCCGCATTCCAGTTGATTATGACGGCCTACGTTTGGTGCAATTTCTCCCCTTTGATCATAACTAGCTGATAACAAAAGGTTCTTTAAAAAATCAGACTGGCTTTTTGCGCCCGCAAAAATTGGTGCAGTTCCGGGGGCCTTGATTTCTGTTTTTCAAACAGGAAGATACAATTGGACCGTTCCCCGCATACGCGGGGATCAACCGCGAGCCGTCAGCCAGTAATAGTGATTGGGCGGCCGTTCCCCGCATACGCGGGGATCAACCGGCGTTTATCGACTGGGGAAGCCGGGATATTACCCGTTCCCCGCATACGCGGGGATCAACCGTAAGCGAGCTGATCCCCAGAAAATAAATCAGCCCGTTCCCCGCATACGCGGGGATCAACCGTTTGCCGATGGCTTTGAGCGCCAAGCCGAACGCCGTTCCCCGCATACGCGGGGATCAACCGGGCGCGTGCCTGATAGGCTGGTAGAAAACCTGCCGTTCCCCGCATACGCGGGGATCAACCGCCAACGGAGGCGCCAATGGTTGCCCCAACGCCCCGTTCCCCGCATACGCGGGGATCAACCGTTGATTGTGCGGCCTTGCTCGCGTGCAAATGCCCGTTCCCCGCATACGCGGGGATCAACCGCAGGAAGTGCGTGACGAGATTTTCCAGGCTGCCCGTTCCCCGCATACGCGGGGATCAACCGTCAGCTTGATGCGGAACTGGAGTCAATACGTCCCGTTCCCCGCATACGCGGGGATCAACCGACAATATAGGACTCTGGCAACCGACTGTTGTCCCGTTCCCCGCATACGCGGGGATCAACCGTCGTTTGTCATGTTCCGACAGTGGTGTGGCCGCCGTTCCCCGCATACGCGGGGATCAACCGTGCGCCGGGAAGCTGGGCATCAGCAAGAACGCCCGTTCCCCGCATACGCGGGGATCAACCGATTGAGGCTGACCGCGAAAGCCAGCGTGAGAGCCGTTCCCCGCATACGCGGGGATCAACCGCCTATCAGAACGTGTCAGCGGCGCCGGCGGACCCGTTCCCCGCATACGCGGGGATCAACCGCCCGTATATCGGCTTTGTGGGCAATGACGTGACCGTTCCCCGCATACGCGGGGATCAACCGGTTCTCGTTGATGCACTGGACAATGCACCAGACCGTTCCCCGCATACGCGGGGATCAACCGTGCTCCTGATTGTCCACCTTGAGCGGCGTGGACCGTTCCCCGCATACGCGGGGATCAACCGTCGTTCTCTATCGGTGTTCCGGTCATGCGTTTCCGTTCCCCGCATACGCGGGGATCAACCGTCATCCGGCGGATCGGCCGGCGCCGCGCCACCCCGTTCCCCGCATACGCGGGGATCAACCGCGCGCTTTTGATTCGATGGTCTGCCACATTCTCCGTTCCCCGCATACGCGGGGATCAACCGTGCCGGGAGCACACCGGAACCGCGCCGCGCAACCGTTCCCCGCATACGCGGGGATCAACCGCCGGAGTCGCGCCGGGACGTGGAGGTTAAAGACCGTTCCCCGCATACGCGGGGATCAACCGCTCGGCCATCCACACAGCGTGGCGGCGGCTGTCCGTTCCCCGCATACGCGGGGATCAACCGTCTTCGGAGCAGGGTGGCAAGAGGTCGGAGTCCCGTTCCCCGCATACGCGGGGATCAACCGGGATGACCACGGGTTGGCGTTAGAAATGGTGACCGTTCCCCGCATACGCGGGGATCAACCGGGAGAGGAAGTTACCTGATGACAGAAACAGGCCCGTTCCCCGCATACGCGGGGATCAACCGGGAGGGCTGCGGCATGAGGCAGGCAACCAGAGCCGTTCCCCGCATACGCGGGGATCAACCGCTGAAAAGACAACCATACCCCGCAAGCGAGCCCCGTTCCCCGCATACGCGGGGATCAACCGGCGGAAGCCTCCCCGGAGCGGGGGGGATCTCCCCCGTTCCCCGCATACGCGGGGATCAACCGGCTTGTCGATCCCGATGTATGCCCACAGCGCACCGTTCCCCGCATACGCGGGGATCAACCGTCTTGTCGGGAATGTAGTCGAAGTCCACGTCTCCGTTCCCCGCATACGCGGGGATCAACCGGATTCGTGAAACTCCACCTGCTTGCGGGTAAGCCGTTCCCCGCATACGCGGGGATCAACCGCCGTCCATCATGTAGCCTCCTCGACGCCCGGTCCGTTCCCCGCATACGCGGGGATCAACCGTCACCCCGATTTTCGACCTTACCCCTTGACCTCCGTTCCCCGCATACGCGGGGATCAACCGCTGGTTCTCGACGCATAAAGGCTGGGCTACACCGTTCCCCGCATACGCGGGGATCAACCGTCAGTGAGGCGTCACTGGCGGCCAATATCGAGCCCGTTCCCCGCATACGCGGGGATCAACCGGCGCCCGAAGGTGCCGTCCGGGGCGTAAGCGACCGTTCCCCGCATACGCGGGGATCAACCGACACAGAAGATCGCGACAGAGAGCGATTTAACCCGTTCCCCGCATACGCGGGGATCAACCGCTACGCCGCTCGATATGCCCCAATCCGTCTGTCCGTTCCCCGCATACGCGGGGATCAACCGGGTGTTTGATGATAGACAATATCGCCTTACAACCGTTCCCCGCATACGCGGGGATCAACCGTCAAACACAAGCGGATTCAACGGCGTTTCCTACCGTTCCCCGCATACGCGGGGATCAACCGCCTTCGGATACCGCCATAATTCACCTATTACCCCGTTCCCCGCATACGCGGGGATCAACCGCCAGAACGAGCAATGGGCTGACCAGTTCTGTCCCGTTCCCCGCATACGCGGGGATCAACCGGATCAGCTGCGCCGCATGACGGAACTTAACGCCCGTTCCCCGCATACGCGGGGATCAACCGTCCAGCTCGTTGATGACCTGTTGCATAGGCGGCCGTTCCCCGCATACGCGGGGATCAACCGCCGGCGACATGAACGCCTTTGGCGCGGATGACCCGTTCCCCGCATACGCGGGGATCAACCGGCGGCCTGAGTCCACCAGTCACTCACCCGGGCCCGTTCCCCGCATACGCGGGGATCAACCGTACCCGAGCACCTCCAGAACAACGAGGGCCTGCCGTTCCCCGCATACGCGGGGATCAACCGACCCGTGGCTCGAACCGCACCGTCGAGCTGATCCGTTCCCCGCATACGCGGGGATCAACCGTCTACGACTTCCGTTTCAGTATTCGTCATTCCCCGTTCCCCGCATACGCGGGGATCAACCGCCGAAGAGCAAGCGCGCTCAGAGCACGAGGAACCGTTCCCCGCATACGCGGGGATCAACCGTCAGCGCCCTAGCCCTGGTAGCAGTTAGCGCGCCGTTCCCCGCATACGCGGGGATCAACCGCGCGGAGGTCTGCGGCATGAAATACCTCATCACCGTTCCCCGCATACGCGGGGATCAACCGTCCGGGTCTTCGGCTCTCAGAATCGGCACACCCCGTTCCCCGCATACGCGGGGATCAACCGGCACCTGGTATCTGATCCGCGACAGCGGGGGCCCGTTCCCCGCATACGCGGGGATCAACCGCCGGTACCGGCCAGCTGGTCGGTCATGGTCTGCCGTTCCCCGCATACGCGGGGATCAACCGTCGGGTTCGTGACCACGGATGACGGCTGGATTCCGTTCCCCGCATACGCGGGGATCAACCGATCGTTCGCGACCCGCTGGAGCGCCGGCCCTACCGTTCCCCGCATACGCGGGGATCAACCGCCTGCGGACCTCAAGCGGCGTCAGCGCCTGGACCGTTCCCCGCATACGCGGGGATCAACCGCGCGCGAGGTGAGCAGTGCACGGTCCGAGTGCCCGTTCCCCGCATACGCGGGGGATCAACCGATCACCTTCAGGTACAGGTCCGCGAACCGCTGCCGTTCCCCGCATACGCGGGGATCAACCGGGCGTGACCCGCTATATCCGGCCGACCAGTGGCCGTTCCCCGCATACGCGGGGATCAACCGCGTCAGTATCCGGATCGCACATTCCGTCGCTACCGTTCCCCGCACCCGCGGGGATGAGCCGGGTACCGGAACATTTATGGCTTGTACTGGTAGTGGGAGTTGGCTGGGCCATGCTGCTGGCCTGCCTGGATGGCGCCACCGGCTGACCCGAACCGCTCTCCCCGTGCGCTCCCCGACGGCAGTAGACCCATCCAAACGACACAACGGCACGGTTGCTGTCAGTTGGCTAAACTTTCTTTGTACCGATGCCACTAGTGGCTGGTGCAAAACTGACCACTTTCTGTAAGGTAGACAGGGCATGCCAATCAGCGTTTTCGATCTCTTCAAGATCGGCATTGGACCATCCAGCTCCCATACCGTCGGCCCCATGTGGGCCGCTTTGCGCTTCATCGGCGAACTGGACAAAAACAGCCTGTTGAACGAAGTAGCCCGCCTTGAGGTGCACCTCTTCGGCTCCCTCTCCGCCACAGGGGTTGGGCACGGTACCGACCACGCCGTGATCATGGGGCTGATGGGGAAAAGACCAGACGACATTGACGCAGATATTATTGCGCCCTCTATTAATGCCCTGAAAGCCTCTGAGGTATTACACCTGAACAGCCAATACAGCGTGCCCTTTCAGTGGCACCGGGACATGCAGCTGTTCGAGGAAAGCCTGCCCCATCACCCCAACGCCATGCGACTGATTGCCCATGGGCAAAACGGTGAGAGGCACCGCAACACCTATTTCTCGGTCGGGGGTGGGTTTGTCATGGATCAGGCCCAGGCAGAGCAGGGCCTGCTGGATAGCGATACCACTAAGCTCCCCTATGACTTTGACACCGCTGCCGACCTGTTGACGATATGCCAAGCAAGCGGCTTGCGGATTAGCGAGTTGATGCTCGAGAATGAGCGCGCCTGGCGCAGCGAAGCCGAGATACGCAAAGGGCTTTGCGATATCTGGGAGGCGATGAAAGCCTGCGTGAATAAAGGACTTGAGACTGAAGGCTTGTTGCCGGGCGGGCTGAATGTTCGTCGCCGTGCCCGCGTCCTTCATCAAAGGCTGCTGGCCGTTGAGGACAATCCTTCAGTGATTACCACAACGATGTCGGCCATGGACTGGGTCAACCTTTATGCGCTGGCGATCAATGAAGAAAACGCGGCAGGTGGCCGCATGGTGACGGCGCCCACAAACGGTGCCGCAGGCATCATCCCAGCGGTATTGCACTACTACATGCACTTTCGCGAAGGGGCTAGCGAACGAGACGTTGTCGACTTCCTGCTGGCGGCGGGTGCGGTCGGCGTTCTGTGCAAGAAAAACGCCTCCATTTCGGGTGCCGAAGTGGGCTGCCAGGGCGAGGTCGGCTCCGCGTGCGCCATGGCCGCCGCCGGCCTGGCGGAGCTGATGGGGGGCAGTGTCGCGCAAGTGGAAAACGCCGCTGAAATAGGCCTGGAGCATAACCTGGGGCTGACCTGTGACCCTATTGGCGGCTTAGTCCAGGTGCCTTGTATCGAGCGCAATGCCATCGCGTCAACAAAAGCGATCAACGCGGCACAGATGGCACTCCGGGGTGATGGTGAGCACTTTGTTTCGCTGGATAACGTGATCCGTACCATGCGCGATACCGGCGCTGACATGCAGGATAAATATAAAGAAACCTCGAAAGGTGGATTGGCGGTTCATACGATCGAGTGTTGAACATTCACCTCTGATTCGTCCTTGGGTTCCTTGAGATCATGAAATCAACATACCCCCAAACCAGTGACGGTCAGTTGCTTTGCGACCGTATCATTGAACTGCGCAAGAAACGCGGCCTGACACTGGATCAGCTCGCCGCGGGCTGTGGCGTCAGCCGCTCGATGCTCAGCCAGATTGAGCGCGGCAGCGCCAATCCAACACTGGCGGTGACCCTGCGCATCGCCCAGGCCTTCGGCCTGAGCATCGGTGACCTGGTCGACCAGCCCTGGACCGCCTCCAGCATTGAGGTGGTCCGCGCTGATGACGCCACCCATCTGTTCCGGGATGACCGCGAGTGCCGTATCCGCACCCTTTCCCCCCTGCACCTCGAGAAGAATGTCGAGTTCTACGAGCTGCGCATCGCACCGCGTGCCAGCCTGCGCAGCGCGGCCCATTTCGAGGGAACCCGGGAATTACTGACCATTACCCATGGTCACGCCCGGGTGATCGCCGGCGACAATGAGTGTCACCTGAACGCGGAGGACTCGTCGCACTACCACGCTGACCAGGAACACTGCATAGTCAACGAAAGCGACGAAGAACTACTGGCCTTCCTGGTCGTGACCTATGAATAAGCCCTCCCCTTCAGGCCAGCGCTACGCGCCAGACTGCTCGCCCCGGACATCGCTACCGGTCAGCCCGAGAAAGCCGCCTATCGGCGTGTGATCATGCGATCACACCCAGTTCGCGGCCAATGCGCGTAAATGCTTCAACAGCGGCGTCAATCTGTTCTGGCGAATGCGCTGCCGACATCTGGGTGCGGACACGTGCCTGCCCCTGTGGCACCACCGGATACGAAAAGCCGATGACGTAGATCCCCTCATTCAACAGGCGTTCCGCAAAAGTGGATGCCAGGCGGGCGTCGCCCAGCATCACAGGGATAATCGGATGATCCGCGCCGGCAAGGGTAAAGCCGGCCTGCGCCAGTCCTTCGCGAAAACGGGCGACGTTCTCCCACAGCTGCCGGCGCAGCGCATCGCCCTGTTCGATCCTGTCAAGCACCTCAAGGCTTGCCGCAACAATGGGCGGTGCCAGCGCGTTGGAAAAAAGGTACGGCCGCGAGCGTTGACGCAGCCATTCCACAATAGCGCCGCGTGCGGCGGTCACCCCACCAGAGGCTCCGCCCAGCGCCTTGCCAAGGGTGGTGGTGATGATATCCACTCGCTCCATCACGTCGTGATATTCAGGCGTGCCACGCCCGCTGTCGCCCATAAAGCCGGTGGCGTGACAGTCATCGATCATCACCATCGCGTCGTAACGCTCGGCCAGATCGCAAATGCCTGTGAGGTTGGCGACCACGCCGTCCATGGAGAACACGCCATCGGTGGCGATCAGCTTGAATCGCGCGCCAGCAGCGTCGGCCTCCTGCAGCCGAGCCTCAAGCTCGGCCATGTCGTTGTTGGCGTAGCGATAGCGGTTGGCCTTGCACAGACGAATGCCGTCGATAATCGAGGCGTGGTTGAGCGCGTCGGAAATCACCGCATCGTCAGGGCCGAGCAGCGTCTCGAAAAGACCGCCGTTGGCGTCAAAGCAGGACGAGTAAAGAATGGCATCGTCCATGCCCAGAAAGTCCGCCAGCCGTTTTTCCAGCCGGCGGTGTTCCACGTGGGTACCACAGATAAACCGGACCGAGGCCATGCCCAGGCCCTGCTCGTGCAGGCCACGCTCGGCGGCCTTGATCAGCGCCGGGTCATCGGCCAGACCAAGATAGTTATTGGCACAGAAGTTGACGACCTCCCCCTGGGCCACGCGGACGCTTGCCCGCTGGGGCGACATCAGCTCACGCTCATGCTTGTAAAGGCCTCCTTCATGGAGCTCATCAAGCTGGCTCGCCAGCTGTTGCTGAAATGCGCGGGTCATCATGCGTTTGCCCCCTCGGGTGCGACCTGTGTCGGGTATTCGGGCCGCTCTTTCAGCTCCTCGCCGTCGGGGCCATCATAGCGCCGCCCCCAGCCGGTAAGTGCTGCCAGCAACATGATCGCCACCAGCAGCCAACCCTGAAAGACAAACGGAAAGACTTGCGTGGGCGCCACATTGGGCAGCCAGTCATAGGTTTCCTGCATCACCTGAATGGTCGACCAGCCCAACAGCACCGGCGCGCCCCAGGGAAATATGTAGCCCAACGCCGAGGTCATGGCATCGAGCATGTTGGCCCGGCGGTAACGGTGGATGCCGTAGCGCTCACCCAGCTCACGAACAAAGGGCGCGGCGGCAATCTCCGCGGCGGTGTTGATGGTGATCGAGGTGTTCAACAGCCCAGCAATGCCCCAGATGGCAAGCTCCGCCCGGCGCATGGAGTTCTTGATCCAGCCCGTCAGCTTACGGGTCACAACCTCCATGGTGCCGCCGAGTTTGAGCAGGTAGGCCGCCGCAACGATCATCAGGATCAGAATCGCCATGTTGACGTAGCCTTTGACCCCCTGCACCAGCGCGCCGGTCATTACCGTGTCGGTTTCGGTGTCAAAACCGATAATATCCCCCAGAGCACCGGTGCCGGCCAGCAGAATCGCTGGTATTGATGCGATAATGCCCCAGGTCAGCGAGGTCACCAGGTGCTGACCGGACAGAGCCAGCACCAGTACCAGGGCAAAGGGCCCCAGCATCAACAGTCCCTCGGGCTGGGTAGAGCTCATCATCTTCTTAATGGCTTCAGACTCAGCAACGCTGACATCGCCACCGCCACCAAATACGGCGAACAGAATGACCGTGGGAATCGCGGCAGCAATGGCATACTTGAAGCGACTGCGCACTACGCCGGGCACGTCGGCTCCCTGAGTGGTCGCCGAGACAATGGTGGTATCCGAAACCGGCGCGAGATTGTCACCGAAAATCGCGCCGGAGAGAATGGCGGCAAACAACATGGTCGGGTCGCTGCTCAAGGCCACGCCGGCCGGGTACATCAGGGTACAAAAGGCCACTGTGGTGCCGTAGCCAGTGCCCACGGCGGTGGAAAAAATCGCCGCCAACAGAAACGTCATGGCCACAAACAGCCCGCCGGTCACACCGGATACACCGCCAATCCAGGCCAGCCCTTCGACCAGTCCACCAACCTGCAGTACCTGGGAAAACATGCCGGCAAAAAACCAAGCGACGATGGCCACGACACCCACGGGCTGAGTCATGCCTTCAAACAGCCCGTGAGCGTAATCGGACCAGCTGCTTGAGCAGCAGAAAAGCCCCAGAACAATACCAAACAGGGCCCCCATTACCAGGCCGATCTGGGACGACACCCCCAGAACACTGGTAGTAACCGCCCAGATAACAAAGAACACCAGCGGAACGGCGGCGCCAAAAGCGCCAAAACGAAACCTCAGGGAAGGCACGGGCGATGGCTCTGCCTGGTCGGGGGTTGCGGTTGTTTCTGACATGCGATCTCTCCTTGTCTATTGTGATTATAATGTCAGGTCGGAATCTTCAGAGGAGAATCTGGCCTCATTCCCAGTTGAGGATCACTTTACTGGCCTCCCCGGCCAACAAGGCCTGGAACCCCTGTTCAAAATCGCTATAAGGCAGCCGGTGCGTGATCACCGGTGATATGTCCATCCCCGATTCCTCCAGCACCGACATTTTATACCAGGTCTCATAGACCTCGCGCCCATACACACCTTTGATGGTCAGCATGTTGAAGATCACGGTATTCCAGTCGATGGCCAAATCCTCGGTGGGAATGCCGAGCATCGCTACCCTGCCGCCGTGACACATATTGGCAAGCATGTCCTGAAAGGCGGCAGGGCTGCCGGACATCTCCAGGCCGACGTCGAACCCTTCCAGCATCCCCAGCGAACGCTGAACCTCGGCCAGGCTTTCTTCCTGAGCGTTGACGGTACGGGTTGCCCCCAGGGTCTTGGCCAGCGATAACCGTTGCGGGTTGAGATCGGTAATCACCACATGCCGGGCACCGGCGTGACGGCACACGGCGGCGGCCATGGCGCCGATGGGCCCCGCCCCTGTGATCAGCACGTCCTCGCCGAGGACGTCGAACTGCAGAGCCGTGTGCACGGCATTGCCCAGAGGATCGAATAACGCCGCTACATCCAGGTCGATACCGGGGCGATGCTCCCAGACATTGGACATCGGCAGAGCCAGGTACTCGGCGAAGGCGCCGGGGCGATTGACCCCGACACCCCGGGTATGGGCGCACAGGTGGCGTCGCCCGGCCATGCAGTTGCGACAGCGGCCGCAGACCACGTGCCCCTCCCCAGAGACGATCTGGCCAGGGCGGAAGTCGTTAACATTGGAACCCACCTCGACGATCTCGCCGACAAACTCGTGGCCGACCACCATGGGTACCGGGATGGTATTCTCCGCCCATTTGTCCCATTTGTAGATGTGCAGGTCGGTCCCACAGATCGCCGTGCGCTTCACCTTGATCAAAACATCGTTGATGCCGACTTCGGGCATAGGCACGTCTTCCAGCCATAGCCCCGGGGCCGCCTCTCGCTTAACCAACGCTTTCATGTGCGTCTCCTTACCGCGGTGACTGATTCCCTTCTCTGGCAATCGCTCACGAGGGAGCTACCATAAAGGAATATTTTCCAGCATAGTGGATTGGATCCATTATGCAAGATAATATTCCTATTTCTCTGAATGCTCCAATCGCCTTGCCAGGCCACCCATTGATCAAACCATGACCCATTTTGACGACTCATCACCCAGCACCCACTCTCTGGGGCCAGCTTAAGTCCGGGCGTTCGCAACTGTTTTGATTCTGAGAGAGGCCGGACCCTCAGGCAGGGTCCGAAGCAACGGATAGGCATGACCGCGAAGCGGCTTAAAAGGACTGATGGGGCCTGCCTGGCTCACGCCACCGGCTGATCCAGATCACCTACCCCGGTGGTGCCAGATCCACCGGGAAGCGTACCGACCGTTCCGGCACGTCCATGGCTCCGAAATCGAACAGGGTGACCCGATCAGCGATCTTACGGGCAACACCCTCGTCTCCCAGCGTGGAGTCGGCCACGGTCACATCCACCACGGAGCCATCCGGGGCGATGACAAGCGCCAGCACCACCTCCCCTTCAAGCAATGGGTTCTGGCGGCGGGCGCGGTTGTAGATGGAGAACAGCGCGGAGCGGTTGCGCTGAAAGGTCTTCCGGATATTCGCCATGGGTCGCTCGCTCGGCTCTGTGTCAGCGGGCCTGCTCTCAGCCTCGCCACTGGCCCCGGCGCTGGCAACATCCCGCGTTTCACGCCGCTGCATGCCACCGTCTTCAACGCCACCACCAGTCGGCTCGTCCGGACCGCCCGACCCTGCCATGATGCGCTGTTTATCAGGCCCGGACGGTACCTCTCCAGTCTCCCCTTCAGAACCTGGCACTGATTCCTTGATCTCCGTCTCGGGTTCCGGGGCCAGTTCACGCAGCTGCGCAAGCTCATCCTTCATTCCAACCAAACCGGACTCCTCGGCCACTTCACGAGCCTGCTCAACGGTTTCCTCCGGCTCCGCCGGCGTCGGCGCGGGGTCCGGCTCGCTGGTTTCCGGCTCGGGTTCGGGTTCGGGTTCGGGTTCCGGCTCCGGTTCGGGTTCCGGCTCGGGTTCTTCCGGCTCTTCGAGCATGCGCGCCACCTGGGGCTCAGGCTCTTCCGGCTGCTGCGGCGACCGCTCTGGCAGATCCAGTCCCGGAATCACAAGAGCCAGCGGCACGAAGAACACCAGAAGAACCGCCAGGATCACCCCCAGCAGGCGGTCCTCGCGCCGGGTACTGCGCCACGGTAATGCTGGAGAGCGATTCAAGGCGTACCTCCCTGGCTTTCCGGTGCGCTCTCCACGGCCAGGTGGAGCCGGGTGTAGCCCGCGTTCACCGCGCTGCGCATCACCGGGCGCAAGCGCGCGTAATCCAGGCTGCGGTCCGCCACGATCATGGCGCCCGCGTTCTCACCCGCCTCCGGACGCGCGGCAAGGTGTGCCTCAAGATCAGCAATGGCACCACTGCCTGCCTCATCGGTCACACCATCCAGGCGCGCGACCTCCTGACCTCCCACCAGGATGCTCTCGCCAGCCACCACCACCCGGAGAATGCTCTCGGGCACCTGCTCAGCTTCGGAACGTGGCAACTGGATATCACTATCCTCCTTGAGCACCTTCACGTCCGAGGAATTCACCATCAGAAAGAAAACGAGGATGGTGAAGATGTCCATCAGCGCGGTAAGGTTCAACCCGCCGGGCCGGTTCATGCGCCGGTAATGGCGCTGGATACGGCGGGCGCGTCGCGATTCCTTCATGAATCCGCCTCCTTACGGGCAGGCGCTGGCGCATCCCCCAGGGCGATCTCCGGGAAAAGCTCGGCGGTTACCACCTCCGCCGCCACAACCTCGGGGTAGCCGCGGACGGTGTCCATGGTCGTCACCAGCGTCTGGTAGTCGGTCTCGGGGCCAGCGAGCAGCCGGATATCGCGGGTATCGGGAAAGCGCTCCTTGACCCCCTTGAGCAGCTCGCGCAGGGCCTCAAAGTCCGGGCTTCCGTTGTCCCTGGGCTCGAAACGCCGGAGCACGCCGCCGTTTCGATCACCCACCTCCAGGTGGCCGTCACGAACCACCACGTAAAGCCCCAGCTCTTCGTCCTTTTTCTCCATTTCACCCAGGCGCTGCCCGGCCTCCGGGAAGCTCAGTTCCAGAATGCGCGTCTGGGTGAAAACCATGCTCAACAGCAACACGGGCACCAGAACAATCATCAGGTTCAGGAAAGGCGTGATGTTCAGGTCCGCTTCCGCCGTTGTCTGCCGGCGATGTCGGCGTCGTCTCATGGGCCTGCCTCAGCCTTCACTGCGTGCGTTACTGCCCGCCTGGGTTTCCGAGATCAGGTTCAGGAGCTTGACCCCGGCCATCTCCAGACTGTCGATCATTTCATTGGTACGGGTCTGGAGGTACGCGTGCGCCAGCAGCAGTGGAATGGCGGACATCAGGCCAAAAGCGGTGGTGTTCATGGCCACGGAAATGCTGTCCGACAGCATGCTGGCCTTGTTGGCCGGGTCCGCGTCCGCTACGGCGGTAAACGCCGAGATCAGCCCCATAATGGTCCCCAGAAGCCCCAGCAGAGTGGCCACATTCGCCAGTGTTGCCAGGTAGGGGGTACGCTTCTCGAAACGTGGCAGCACTTCCATCAAGCCTTCCTCCATGGCGTACTCCACGTCCGAGCGGGACTGGCTGTTACGGAACCGGGCCAGGCCGGCGGCCACCATTTCGCCCACCTCGACACCGGACTCCCGGGCGGCCTTCGAGGCCTTCTGGAATTCCCCTTTCTGCAGCAGGGGCCAGATGCCAGTCTCGAAGACCGTCCGGTTGCGCCGCCGTGCCACCTGCAGGTAGATCATCCGCTCCAGCACAATGGCCAGGCCGATGACCAGAATCAGGCCGATGGGAATCATGAACAGCCCGCCGTCCTGGAAGAAGCGTACAACAACTTCCATCAATGGGTGCTCCGTCACGTTGGATGTCGGTGTCTGCATGATCAGCGTGTCTCTCCGGTTGGGGCAGCTTCCGGCAGCGCTTGCAAAAGCGCGCCGGGCTCGCTGCGGTATCTGAGGTAGCGGCGGTAATTCACGTCATCAACGGGATGCAGGAAGTCGCCGAAACGGCCCTGCTGCGTCGATGGTTCTTCCATGGGCGCATCCCCCGGCAACCGCCAGGCCTTGAGATGCATCACCCCCGGGCGCTCCTCCACGCCCTGGATCCGGATGCCCTCCGTCTCTTCCTGCGCCGCGACCGGCAGCGCCAGAAGCAGCATTGCCAGGGCTGTAATGCCTTTCCCTGTCATTGCACCCTCCGTTCCAGGTCCTGGATCCACATGGCCACTTCCTTGTCCGTGTCGTCACGCAGCGACTGATAGCGGCGGTAATGCTGCAGTGCCTGCTCCAGATCCAGCAGGTAGAGTTCAGACAGCACCGCCAGATTGTAGTGCAGGCGCGCCTCACCTGGATTGGCGTCCAGTGCCTGGCGCAGTAGCCCCGCGGCCGCTTCAATACGCCCCTGCTGACGATAGAGCAGTGCCAGGTCATTGGCAGCCGCTGCGTTCTGCGGAGGCCGCTGCAACAACGCCTCCAGAGCCCGGATGGCCCTGCGGGGCCGCTCCTGGTGGCGCGCCACCCTACTCCTCACCATGAGCACGTCCGGATGAAACCGATGCTCGGTCTCCACCGTTGCCAGTCGCTGAGCGGCCGCCTCCGGCTTCCCGTTGGCAAGCGCATCGCGGGCCTGCTCCAGACGTTCCCGGTCCGCCTCATCCAGAGGTGGCGTCACCAGCTCCACCCTCTCAGGCATACTGCCCTGCCCGGGTGCCGTTTCCAGGCCCGCGCAGCCGGACACAAGCACCAGGGCGGTGACCAGAACCCCTTCAACGTGCCGCTTCATGGTGTGCCTCCGTCCACTCCAGGTCCCGCTTGTAGCGGGCCGGAAACAGGGCCGCCAGGCTTTCAAGGCTGCGGTTGACCCATCCTGTCCAGTGGCCTTCCGGAATCCGCTTCTGGTTGCGCTGGTGGAGCTCGATGGCCTTCTCCTCAAACGGGTAGGCCTCCTCCTCCAGCAGCATTTCATACTGGTTCGCCTGCAGGTCCGTCAGCCCCTCAGGGCGCTCGGAATCCAGAACATCCTGGGCGAGCTGACGGTAGAGTTCAGCCATCCGGTAGGTGCTTTCAGTGGCTGTCTTCGCAATGCCATACCCCTCTGCCCTGCGGAACCAGTCAAGGGCTTCCTTCAGGGCCTCGCGTTTGCGGGCAAGCGACTGCTCCAGCGGCGCGCTGAGCTCAACGCGCTTGAATCCCTGGGCAGCGCGCCGCCCCAGCCAGAGGGCGCTCTCGCTCGCAAGCAGCGCGCTGCGCGAGGTCTCACCAGTGCCCGGTTCCGCATCCACAATGGCTCTGTGGGTGTCGGCCAGCGCCTGCTCGCGGCCCAGTGCCTCCTGCATCACCGCCAGTTCATGCCGACGCTCCTGCTGGAAGGTATGCCCACCCAGGTGCTGGGCCCCTTCCGCCAGGTAGCGCTGGTACAGCTCCACCGCATCCGACAGGCGCCCAGCCCTGCGATAATAGCGGGCGGCTCTCAACTGATGGCGCCAGCGTTCCTCGCCCTCCAGGTCCCGTGGCATTGTCGCGAGCATGGTATCCGCCGCTGCGCCGGGGCGGCCCGCCTGACGGTGCGCGTGGACGATCCGTTCAGCCGCCCTGGGCGCCAGCTCGTGGTCCGGGAAGCGTTTGCGGAAGCTTTCAAGAAGCTGGATGGCCTGATCCCAGTTTTCCATGGCCAGCACCAGCCCGGCTTCATCAAAGCGCGCACTGGCCGCCACATCCGTCCCGGGGGCGGCCTCATAGGCCTGCCTGAAACGTTCACGGGCATCCTGGGGCTGATCCTGGTCCGCCATTTGTTCCGCGTACTGGTAGAGGGCCAGAGCGTGACGTTGGCGGTACTCGGCCTCGCGTTCATCCCCAGCCGGTATCAGTTGCCGCACTTCGGCCCAGGCGCTGGCCGCCTCTTTGTAGGATTCCGCCTGCATGCGTATATGGCCCAGCAGGACCCATGCTGCCCTGTGCTGATCGGGCGTGGCATCGGCCCTCACCAGCGCCCGCGCGACCCGGCGGGCCTGCGCGTGCTGCCCGGCTTCGTAGAGGCGGTTGGCCAGCACCTGCCTAACACCATTGAGGCGTGGATGCCATGGGAAGGCTTCCACGAAACGGCGGGCATCCCCGATCAGCTGGTCGCGGGTCTCATTGTTGCTTTTATCCTGCCATTGGTCCCGCCGGACCTGGACGAGGGCATAGGCGGCCTCGCCCGCGCCCGGGAAAGGGGCTTCCGAGTAGGCGGCACGCTGGTACAGATCGGCAGCGCTGGCCGTCCGGCCACCACGCTGGGCCGCATCCCCCGCAAGCAGGATCATATAGCCAGCCCCCGTCCCCATGACGCCGGCCTCCATCCGGTAACGCCCAGCGCGGTCGGCATACTGGCGCAGCCGCCGTGACGCCTCCCGGTAGTGATGACGGGATTGCGCTCCCTCAAGGGCCTGACCGCGAGCGTAATGCCACACACCCAGCTCCCTCAGATAGCCGACGACCCGCCGGCGCACTCCGGTGTCCAGGCGCGCCATGGCATCCGGCATGGCATGGGCTTCCAGCGCCGCTCTCATGGCCTCGCGCATCCGCTTGGTATTGCCGGCCAGTCGCCAGCTTTCCACTGCCTCCATCAGCATGGCCGGTGCCGCGGCATGCTCCGGGTAGCGCTCCCGGAAGGTCTGGGCCGTGGCCACACTGCCGCGATGATTGCCCTGCTCTCTCTGGAATTGCAGCAGGTGACGAAAGAGGGTGGCCACATAAGGGCGCTCCCCGTGCGTATCCAGAATACGGGCCAGTGTTTCCGGTCCGCGCTCATAGGTGGCGATGAGACTGAGAACCCGCTGGGCATCCGCCACCTGCGAGGCATCCTTGCCCGAAACGGCCTCGAAACCAGCCCCCTGCTCGTGATACTGGTCCAGAAACCGCAGGAACAGCCCAGCCGCCGTCATCCCCCGCTCACTCAGAAAACGACTCCAGCCCAGCATGTAGAGGCTGTCATTACGGAAGTCGTCATCCGACCCGTGGTCTCGCGCTTTGAGGAAGGCTTGAGCCGCCTGGGTGTAGCGGCCTTCGCTGAAGCGGTACTCGCCGGTTCGAAACGCCGCCTCGGCCATGAACCGCGAATCACGATGGTCCTCCAGAATCCGCTCCAGGTAGCCCACGGAGCGCTGCTGCAGACCGGCAAGGTCGCTCGCACGCGCTGCCTCGTACAGCAGTTCCGCCTCACGTTCGTCCTCCGCGCCGGCCAGCAGGGTTTCAAAATCAGCCAGTGCGGCCCTGTGCATTTGCCTTGAGTCTTTTTCCGACAGCCCCAGTGCCCCGCCGAAACGGGCCTGGAGCTTCTGGATGCGGTTCAGCATGCGTACCCGTACCAGCGGGTCATCCGTTCGACGGAAAACCGATGCGTGACGACGGACCGCCTCTTCCAGTGACGCATCCGGGGTCGGGTTGTCGCCAATGTTCAGAACGATGGGGCTGAGTTCTCCCAGAGTCGTGGCGCCTTCCTGCAGGAGCACCCTGGCGCTGGCCCCGCCAGCCCCCGTCACCAGCCACAGTGTCATGCACACAGTCAGGACGCTGACGGCTCGTTTCATTCCCAGCCCCCCCGTTGTACGGGTCGTTCCGTCTGACGCAACGCCACCTCTTCATAGACCAGCGCCTGCTGCCTGAGATTGCGGTCCCTGAACCCCGAAAGCCGTTCCCTCTCCGCCTCGAGGAACGCCAGCAGTCCGGCGTCCAGCTTGGCCCGGGCCGCCGTTAGATCACCGCCATGGGCCACATACTCCAATACCCAGGCAATCAATGGTGAGCGGGCGTGATCGCGGCTTCCCTTCAGGAACTCGACCAGCACCTGGTCCCCTTCGAGCTGGGAGCGGATCAAGCGGGCAACCCCCTTCTCCCGGACCTGACCCATGAGCTTGTTCAGTTTTTTGAGGCTGCGCTCCAGAAAGGCATGGTTGCGCTCTGCGGTTATCAGCGCCTCGCCATGATGGCCGAACTCACTGTAGCCCCAGACACGCGCCAGCCGGGCCTCAACCACGCCCGGCCAGGCCACAGGGAACCCCTCCGCGCGTTCCCATGTCTGCAGCGCGCGGTGCAGCCGGCCGCTGCGGGCACGGGCCATACCGAGCAGGTAAAGTCCCTCGCTGACCAGGGTGCTGTCCGTACGCACCCGCTTGAGGGTCCGTTCCGCGCGCTCGGGATTCCCCCCTCGCAACGCCATAAGCCCCTCGGCGATATGCGCCCTGCTGACCAGGTCCGCCCCCTTCAGCGAGCCGTCCCCGCTGGCCAGGGACCGCACGACGCGCAGCGCCGCCCGGGCACGGCTGAGGGACTCCCGTTCCAGGTACGCCATGGCCAGGTTGTAATAGCCCATGCCCCCCCACAACGGGTCATCGATCCGGTTGAGCTGATTGCCAGCCTCACTGAAGTGCCCGTATTGCCGAGCCGTCTCGGCAAGAAGGAAGAACAGTTCGTCGCGCCGGCCTTTCGCGACACCATTGGAAGACAGGCTCTCGGAAAGAATGGCCTCGGCACGCCCCGGGCGATCCGCCGCCAGGACCTCGCGCGCCCGATCCAGGGGCGACGCCAGCACCGACGGGACGCACAGGGCAAAGACAAGCAAAGAAACCTTGATCAACCGGACCGCCATAACCTCCAAGACTCCGGACTACCGGGATAGGCAAGGAGCAGTCTATCAAGCGCGACCACGGCGGGATGTGGGACAGGTCACCCACTGGCGATCCGGAGTGTTATCGCTGTCGCAATTCCAATGATCGGTATCACCGCTCAAAGGACCTGGGCGGTGCTCTCTCCTTCCCCCTTCCCGGTTTCGGTGGATGCTTCAAGCTGCTGGCGGCGTTTCTGCTCCCGTTCAACGTAGTCATGCCACTGTTTGGCCATCTTTTGGGTGGCCTCAAAGCGCCGACCCTGCTTGAACGCCCGCAGGCTTTCGCTGAAACGGTCCTGGTGATAGAGGGCAAGCCCCCGCACCACATGGGCTCGGCCCAGGCGGTCGAAGCCACCCCGTTCGATTGCGGTGGCGGCGTACGCTCCGGCCTGCTCCCATTGGCCAAGATCCGCCGCAACCTGGGCCATGCGCAGATGCAATCGACCGTCGTTGGTTTTCCCGGCGGCTTGCTCGAACGCGTTGATGGCCTCATCGTATTCCTTGGCCATCAGGAAGTGATCCCCCATGCGCTCAAGGTTGTCGCTGTTGGCCTCAATGTTGCCACTGTCGATGCCTTGGCGCATGACCTGAGCCGCCTTGAAGGGACTATCCTGGGAGGCCAGCAGCTGGGCCAGGCCCACCAGTTCGGATTCTTTATCCAGATACCCTTTCTCATAGGCCGCCTCGCGCACAGCCAGCTGTTCCCTGGGTTTGTCGAGCTCGCCATAAACGGAAGACAGTTGCATCAGGTAGCTTTTCTGCGGGTATTCGCGCACCAGAACCTCCAGCACTCTGGCCAGGCCCTGATAATCCTCCTTCTGATAGAGAATGCCGCGCTTGAGCAGGTACCAGTTCTCGGCCACGTCGCCCTTGCCTTCCCTGCGGGTGCCTATGGCGCGATCAATAGCCGCAAGGGCCTCATCCCAGTTCTCCTGCCGGTACTGCAGCTGGGCCTTCAGCGCATAGGCCTCGGCGCCCGGGTCATCCTGCAATGCAAACCACTCCTCCAACGCCTCCATGGCAGCGCTATAACGCTCCCGCACCATTTCAACCTTGGCGAGGCTGTACCAGGTGTCCTGCTCCAGGCTCAGGGGAATATCCGATTGCTTCAGCAGCTCGCGGTAGGCATTGGCAATGGCACCGTGGTCATCCTTCTGATGGTGCAGGAAGGCCGCCAGGTTCCAGCGCATGGCCCGCTCGTAACTATTGAGGCTGGCCGGGTCCATCCGCTCCCAGACCTCGAACGCCTTATCGAGCTTGTCGTTGTCCGCGAGCTGGCGAATACGGCTGAATCGTTTGTGAACGTTCTGTCGCATAGCCGGGGTCCGACGGACATTGTCGTCCTTTTGAGCGTGCGCCTGGCTGAACAGCGCCGCCGCCATTCCGGCCGGAACCGGCAAAGGCTCCGCCAGCAGGAATGTCGCCGCAAGCAGCGGCATCCCGAATGTAGCAATGCTGCCCCGTTTCATGACCTCACCTCCCCTTATCCATCTCGAAGCGGATGATATTGCGTACTCCCGACACCTCCACGGGCTCGCCGTTAACGGTCTTGGGCCGGTATTTGAACTTCAGCGCCGCCTTCTTGGCTGCCTCGTTGAAAACGCCCTTGGGATCCGCTTCAACCACCCGCGGGCTTTCCACATTGCCGTTCTCCGTGACAGTGAATTCCACGACCGCATACCCCTCAATACCCCGCCGCAGGGCACGCTGGGGGTAATTGGGCTCGACCTTGACGATCGGCAGATACTCGCTGTTGCCCCCGCCGGATATGCCTGCCCCAATGTCCAGATTGCTGTCCATGGCAACATCCCCGATATTGAGTCCTCCGGAACCGGTATCAGCCGTCTGTTGCGTCTGCTGCGGCGTCTCCGGCTCTGGGGGCTCCTGCTGTGGTTCAGGAGGCTCCGGTTTCTCTCGCTCCTTTTTCTTGACCTGGCTCTTCTCCGGAACGCGCACAAAATCCACGGTGTAACGCTCCCCTTCCTCGCCCAGCGCCGTCGTCCCGGAGGCAATCAGCTGTTGCATGAGAAAGAAGACCGTAAAGGTTACAGCAGCCCCGACAGCCAGCGCTGCCAGAAACCGCCCCAGAATGCCGACTCCGCTCATTACGGCTCCTGCGCTGCAATGGACACGTTATTCACACCCGCCTCACGCGCGGAATCCATAACCGACACCAGATGCCGCGTGGCGGCCTCCTTATCGGCCTGGATCACCACGGACCCCTGGGGATTCTGGGCATGCAGGCGCTCGATATTGGCCCGGACAGAGCCTGGCTCAACCTTGCGTTGGTCGATCCAGATGTCGCCATCCGGTCCGATCGCCACAAGGATGCTGGCCTGATCCTGCTGATTCGCGGTATTGGCATCCGGCCGGTTCACTTCCAGCCCGGACTCTTTCACGAAGGAAGCGGTGACGATGAAGAAGATCAGCATGATGAAGACCACGTCCAGCATGGGCGTGACGTCGATGCTCTCCTCTTCTTCGGCTTCCTGGTTGGCGAATGATTGGAAACGTCTGCGCATGATTCGCTACTCAGTGGTCAAAGGTCAGTTGGTCTTCGAGCCGCGTGGCCTTCAGCCGCGCATTGCGCTGAAGCACGGTGATGGCGAAGACACCTGTCAGGGCACCCACCATTCCGGCCATGGTCGGGATGGTGGCCTTGGAAATGCCGGAGGCCATGGCCCGGGCGCTGCCGGTGCCCATTACCGCCATCACGTCGAACACCTCGATCATGCCGGTAACGGTGCCCAGCAGCCCCAAAAGCGGGCAGATGGTCACCAGTGCCTTGATCAGCCCCAGCGAGCGCTGGAGCTCCTGGTGGACGCTGGTGACCATGTCCTGGCGCACCTGGTGGGCGTACCAGGACTGGCGCTCGGAGCGCGCTTCCCACTGGTTCCGCACCCGGTCGGCCAGACGCCGGAACGTCAGTGCAAAGAACAGCCCGCGCTCGATGATCAGCAGCCACATCACAAAGATGACCACCATGATGAAGCCGAGCACGGTGCCCCCGCGCTCCAGGAACTGGAGCACCTGGTTGTAGGCTTCAATGAGCTGTACCGGTACCATCCTCGGCCTCCTCAGGCATTCGCCTCGGCGGTTGCAGCGCCCTCGTCATCACGCCGTGCGACGATGCCGATGGAGCGCTCTTCCAGAAGCTGGCTGAGACGCTTGCTCCGGCCCTGAACAACGGTGTGCAGCAGCACCGTGGGTATGGCCACCGCCAGGCCCATGACCGTTGTTACCAGCGCCTGCGAAATGCCGCCGGCCATCAGCTTGGGATCACCGGTGCCGAACAGCGTGATCGCCTGGAAGGTGTTGATCATGCCGGTGACGGTGCCGAGCAGTCCCAGCAGCGGTGCGACCACCGCAATAATCTTGAGCACCGCCAGGAAGCGGGTCAGCTTGGGCGATTCCTGGGCAATGCTTTCGCTCAGCTTGAGCTCCAGGGTCTCGGAATCCTTGTGCTTGTTCTGCTGGTAGACCTGCATCACCCGGCCCAGCGGATTGTTGGGGTCGGGCTCGTCACTGCGCGCCTGGCGGTTGACCTTCATGGTGATGATGCCGAGCGAGACGAGCCGTTCCAGCGTCAGCAGCAGTGCGAACGCGCCCAATGCCAGGATGATGTAACCGATCATGCCGCCCTGGTTGATGCGCTCACGCAGATCCGGGGTCTGAAGCAACAGCGAGAGCAGTGAGCCGCCGGAAGGATCCAGCCAGAAGTCCTCGCGCTCGCCGGCCTCTGCGTTAACGAACTGCTGGGCGGCCGAGACATAGCGGTCGCCCGGTTGGCTGGGAAGCTCCACCAGATTGCCGGTATCGCTTTCCCAGTTCAGGTACCGACCATCGCTGTCCAGAATGTTGAAGGTGCCAACGCGGATCACCTCGCGCTTGCCCTTCTTGCCGCTGTCATCGACCACCTCGGCGCGGTAGCGTTCGATTTCACCGGAAGCGACCATCTCTTCCTGCATGCGGTACCAGAATTCCTCGAGCTCCCGTATGGTGGGTAGTTTGGAGGAGGACCCCGCCTTCTTGATCAGCGCCTGCAGGAAGTCACCGCGCCCGGGGTACTGGGAGCTGGTGGGCGAGGCTTTCATGGTGGAACGCACATCGCTGCCCACCTGCTGGAGCACGCCAAACAGCTCCTTCAGGTCGCCGGAGCGCTCATCAAGCCGCTTCTGGAGCTCCGCGATCCGGGTTTCATTCTCGTCAAAGCGATTTTCCATCGCCTCAACCTGATCCTGAAGCTCGCCCAGGCGCTGCCGGCGTTGCTGCAGCCGCTGGTCCTGTTCCTCGCGCTCTTGTATAAAGCTTTCCAGGCGCTCGCGCTGCTCACTGGCATCCCGGGCCTTGCCCTGGCGCACCAGCTCCAGCAGCTCGCCGAGACTGGCCTTGCGGTCGGAACCGGCATCCTGCGCCAGAGCCGGGGCGGTCAGGCACAGACACAGCATCAACATCAGAATACGCTTCATTCCTCGGCCTCCTGTGGCGCGCTCAACGGCAGTCGGATCAGATCGGGGGCAGCCTGTTCACGGGCGATGCGCAGCCCTTCCTGAACCTGGCTGTTGTAGGTGGCGGGCAGGCTCTGCCACTGCTCCTGTTCGGTATCCCAGACGCCACTGCTGCTGCCATCGAGTGTCTGGTAGAGCAACGCGATGCGCCCGATCCGCAGGAAGTCCACCTGGCGCTCCTCACCATTGCGCTCGAGCGTGCCGCGATAGGCTTCGATGGTGCGCCCGTACTCGATCTCCTCCTGATAGGTTTCAAGGAGATTGCGGAACTTCTCGGCGGTACTCACGTCCGAGCGGTCCATCGTTTCAGCGATGGCCGCGACCTCACCCTCACGCTTGTCCTTGAGAAACGGCATATCCAGGGCAACGAACTGCTCCAGGGCATCCACCATCTTCAGCATGAGCGGGGTGATGCGGCGTTCGGTCTCGGTGACCTCATCAATGGACTGCTCCAGGTCGGCCATTTCCTGTTCCTGGCTCTCAACCTGGCGCTCCAGTTGGGCCAGATAGATCTCCAGGCCCTCAATCTCGCGGTTAACGCCACGGTAGGCTTCCACCTTCTCGCGGATCTCGCTGTCCAGCTCGTTAATGCGCTGCTGCATCTCACGGTTCTGCACCAACCGGTCCTTACCGGTCTCAACAATCTGCTCCAGCGGTTCATCCTGCGCCTGCGCGGCGCTGCCCAGCGCCATTCCCAGGACGGAGGCCGCGAGCAACGAGCGGACAGGCCGCCAGGGCCAGCGAACACTTGCGTGGGTCATCGGAACTCCTGGTTCATCGGTTTAGTTCAGGCGGGATGGTGGCAGGGGAATGTTGCGGAAACGTTACAGAACGATGTAACCGGGATGACAAGCCAGGCGCTGCGCTGGTGTAAGCGCTGTCATTTTTTCGTCATCTTTCCGACTTAGTCTGCGCCTACGGTTCACCGGCCATGACAGCCGGGATTCGGCAATGGCCGGCCACCCACTGCGATTCTCAAATTCACTGAAAGGGATCAACATCCATGCACAGACACAGGTCTCCCATAAGCGAGCGGATGCGAGCATTCCTGCTTTGCCTTCCAATCGCCCTGTTCGCGCAAAACGCCCTGGCAGCCGAACTCGTGCTGTACGTCTTCCAGGACGGCTCCCCGCTATCCGGGGCGGAGGCGCGTCTTGACGGGGAACAATCGGAAACCATCCCGGATTCCGGTCGTGTTCAGTTTGATCTGAATGAAGGCAATCACCAGCTTCAGCTGGCCCGTGGCGGCTCTGAACTGCATCAGATGCGCTTCACCAGCAATGCCAACGAAAACGCCGACATCATCCTGCGTCTGCCCTCGGAAAAGGACGGGTCCGTGGATGCTGTGGTGGAAACGTACAATCCGCGTGAAGCGCTCACGGAACGCGAGGGCGAGGCCACCGGCCAACTCTCCGGTCGGATCCGCTCCCAGGAGACCGGCGCCGCCATCTCAGGGGCCAGGATCACCGCCGCGGGATCAGACACGGCCGCAACGACCGGCACGGATGGCCGCTTCAATCTGGAACTTCCCCGTGGCGTCTACAACCTGGAAATCAATCACCCTGAATACGGCAACCGCACGCTGCGCCAGGTCCGCATCGTCACCAGCATCAACCAACAGGTGAGCTACAACCTGAGCCTCAGCGGCAATGGGGGGCAGGTTGAAGAAGTGGTCGCCACGGCCAGCTATGTGCCGGATACGACCAGCGAACAGATGCGCACCTCCGAAGGCGTACTGGATGTCATCGGCTCCGAGCAGATCGACGCCGTGGGCGATTCTGACGCCATCGGGGCCCTTAAGCGCGTTACCGGCCTGTCGATCCAGGACGGCAAGTTCGTCTCCATACGGGGCCAACCGGAGCGCTATACCGAAACAACCCTGAATGGTTCGCCCCTGCCCAGCCCCGACCCCATCCGCGAAATCGCGCCACTCGACCTGTTTCCCACCAGCATTCTGTCGTCGCTCAGCGTCTCCAAGAGCTACGATGCGTCGCAGCCGGGCTCCTTCGGGGCCGGCCTGGTCGACCTGCAAACGCTTTCCGCGCCCGATGAAGCCTATTTCGAGATTTCGGCAAAAACCGGCGGCAACAGCGTGAGCACCGGCGAGGACGGGCTGACCTACGAGGGCGGCAACCGCGACTTCCTCGGCATGGATGACGGCACGCGCGAGATCACCGGCGGGCTCGCCAGCGAACTCGATGGCAGTCGCGGCACGAGCGCCGAACTGGAGGAAGGCGCGAAAGCGATGCCGAACGTCTGGGCCACCAAGGACAAGACGCTCCCCCCGGACCTTGGACTGTCGATCGCCGGCGGCACAAACACTGAAGCCTTTGGCGCCTACGTCGGCATCAACGGTACTTTTGGCTGGAGTCGTGAGTATCGCCAGAGGGATACCCTGGAGCAGCGGTTCGCCGTGGCCGACGACGGACTCCAGCTGCAGGACTCGCAGCGTGAGGAGCGCACGGACCATGACATCGACCTGAGCGGCTTCCTGTCCGTCTCGCTGGACTGGGTTGACCACAAGCTCACCAGCAATACCTTCCTGAGCCGCAAGACAACCGAACGTACCGAGTTCAGGACAGGTGAACGCACGGTCAGTGATTCACTCGAGATACAGGATCTGACGCTCGACTGGAACGAGCGCGAGCTGATCGGTGAGCAACTGCTCGGCGAACACGAATTCGATGCGTTCAGTCTGGATTGGCGAGCGCTTCTCGCCCGGGCCCAACGGGACAACCCGGACCGTCGCACCTATCGCCGGACACGGGCGCTCGATTCAGGCAACGACTTTCGCCTGACGAGCCGTGAAGACGCGACGCGGACCTTTATCGATACCGAAGACGACGTCACCAGCTTTGGATTCGATCTGGAACGTTCGGTTTTCAACGGAGACAGGTTCGCGGTGGACCTCAAGGGGGGTGCGTCCATTGACAGCCAGGACCGCGAATCCAGCACGCGCTCGCTTGGCCTGCGGGTGGATCCCAGAGAGGTGGACACCAGCGCGCCGATCGAGGAGATCCTGGCTCCAGAGCATATCGGTAACGGTGTCCGCGCCGACGACAGTTCCAACCAGACTGACTTCTACGAGGGCACGGCGGACGTCGAGGCCGCCTATATCAGGGCCGATATGGACTGGGCGAACACAGTGCGCCTGGTGGGCGGCCTGCGCCAGGAAGGCGCCGACTATGAGGTCGAGAGCCTGACGACCACCGATAACCCGGTAACCTCGGGCTTCGACGAGTCGGACCTGCTGCCCTCCCTGTCCGCCACCTGGTTCTTCGCGGACCAGATGCAGGCCCGGGTCGCCTTTGGCAGCACCATCTCGCGCCCGACGCTGAACGAAATCGGTGGCAACCCGGAGACCGGCATCGGCGTCCGGTACCGCGATCCGGACAGCAACGAGCAGTTCCAGGGCAACCCGGATCTCAAGCCCGCCGAGATCGATTCACTGGACGCACGCTGGGAGTGGTTCCCGTCCCAGGGTGAGCTCGTCACCGCCGGTTTCTTTGCCAAGGACTACACCAATGCCCTCGAGGAGGAGCTGATCCCGACGACTACCGGCACGCTTCGCCGGGTGGTCAACGCCGAAGAGGCAACGGTCCGCGGCCTCGAAGCGGAAGCCCGGCTGTACCTGCCGACCATCATGGGCGGCTATGACATGAGCTGGGACTGGGCCGAGATGCTCTACCTGCAGGGCAATATCGCCCTGATCGACTCGGAGGTCACCATCGGCAACACGACACGGCCGCTGCAGGGCCAGGCCGATGAACTGGTCAACCTGCAGGTCGGTTATGAAACCGGTGCGCACGACCTGACGGTGGCCGCCAACTACACGGGTGAACGCCTGGCCTCGGTGGTGCGCGATCAGCCGAACACCTTCGAGCAGGCGCGCACCCTGGTCGACATCAAATACGACTACCGGTGGAACGACCATATCAGTGTCAGCGCCGAGATCGGGAATCTGCTCAACGAGGCGGTCGAGGAAACCCAGGGCGGTCGCACCTTCGAGCGATACGAGCCGGGCGTCGATTTCGACATCGGCATGAAATACCGTTTCTGAGCCGCCGGGGTGTCATCCGTTGGTTACATAAAAGTCATTAACCTGAAACATCCGTTCTCTAGGGTCTAGAGCATCCCTGATTGGGATGACAATCAAGGCAGTAAATGCACATTAGGAGGCATTCACCAATGCAATACAGAAAGAGTACTCTCGCGCTCGCGATCGTGATGTCCCTCGGGCTGACAGCCTGCGGCGGCGATAGTGACAGTGGGGGGAACGATAATTCTGACAACGGCAACGATAACGGCAACGACAACGGTTCCGGAGTTGTTGGAACAATCCAGGGCAACGTCACGAACCTGAACGATCGCGGTGGCTGGGGCAGCATTGTTCTGTCCGGTTACGGCAACATCAACATCGCTGGCGCCGACGAAAACCACCAGGCCCAGACTGAGGCTGTGCCGGACAACGTCACACGTTGGTACGGCGGCACCGACAACAGTGATTCCAGTGGCTCGATCGAGTATGCCGTGGTTGCAGAGACCGGCACCGCTTTCCGTCAGGACGAAGAAGTCCAGGGCATCACCATCGAGGCATCCGGCTCAGGCACGAAGATTGACCACGTGCAGGTCATCAACTCGGATGACGACGGCATTGAGTGGTTCGGCGGCGCTGCCGACGCACGTAATATCGTAATCCAGGCCGCCACCGACGACTCGCTCGACCAGGACCAGGGCTGGCAGGGTACTGTGAAGAACGCGCTGGTCATCCAGGGGCCGAATTCCGGCAACCGTGGCATGGAGACAGACAACAACGGCGACAACTTCGGTGCCACACCGAAAACCAGTCCGGTGCTGGCCAACGTCACCGTACTCGGCCATCGCGGGAACGAGGGTGACCAGAGTGCGGGGGCACTGCATCGCGAAGGCTATGGCGGTCAGGTGTATCGCTCCGTCTACTCGGACAACACCTCCAGTGTCGCCGGCGGCGCAACGGGATCAGCAGCGTTCCAGGAAGGCTGCCTCGACGTCGATGACGAGCTCGATGGCAATATGACGTACGGCGATGTGGTGTTCAACTGCACCAATGGTGCCCTCTCGGGCGACAGCGATGATAATTCCAGCTCCAGCTTCCAGGAAGAGTTCAGCAATACGAATCGCTATGGTGTTACCGTCGATAACGGTCTGACCATCAACAACCAGACGCTCGCGATCAACACCAGCGCGACCCCCAGCTCGGATCTAGGAAGCGAGTTCACCACCCCGAACGGCAACAGCGTGACTCCGAACGGATGGCACGGCGCGGTGGATCCGAATGCTTCCGCAGCAGACGACAATCCGAGCAACGGCGGCCCCTTCTGGGACGGCTGGACCTATCGCAGCTCTGAGCTGTCGACAAACCTGCCCGGGAATACGCAGGATTTCCATCCGCTTCAAGCCGAAATCGAAGCCGGAACCATCGCGCCGGCAGAGTCCTCCAATTGCGAGAACATCGCTGGTGGCCTGAGCAACGGCGGCACAACTGATGTGTTCGGCGTCGAGTTCCCGGTGTGCGCCATCAACGACGGCGATCTTGACGGTGAATACACGCTTACAAACGACCACATCTATGTGCTGGCCGAGACAGTCCAGGTCGGTAATGGCGACGTCGAAAGCGCTGCCGATCCGTCTACAGTCCGCAACGATAAGCTGACCGTAGAAAAAGGAACGCAGATCATGGGCGACGACAATGCGCAGTCTTCGCTGGTGATCACGCGTGGGTCTGAGATGGACGTCAACGGCACTGCGGAACAGCCCGTCATCTTCGGTAGCGTTTCGTTCGAATAAAATAAGCAAGTAAACTTTCCTGATACCCCTCTGGGGTATAGGAAAGGGTTCCTGCGGAGGCTGTGTGAAAACAGCTTCCCGCAACTCGCCCAATAACCGCGACGCTGTTCGCGGTTATTTTTTATAATGCCCTGTGTTCCTCTGGCGACGTTTGGCCGAAGCCCTGCTTGTAGCGGTTATCGGGGCCATAGGTTTCGATATGCTGATGAATGCCCAAGTGCCTGCAACGCAATAAAGGAGCGCTTAAATGAAACATCATGCAACCAGCAAGCTTGCGCTGGTTAAATGACACAACGGTGATAACGGTGACAGCACCATCACTCCAGTCGCTCAAACCAGGCAGTCTGGGTCGGTGCTCCCAATTCAGGATCCGCCTCACCAATTCCGCCCGTCCTCACACGGTAGCCATTGCGGCTCGCCACCCCGCCTACCCACTGGCGGAACTTATCCCGGCTCCATTCAAACCGGTGATCAGGGTCGCGTAACTCACCCGGAGACAGATCGAACAGAGGGTTGTAATCAGCATTGGGGGTGGTAATCACGACCTTGCCCGGCCTGAAGTATTCAAAAACCGCCCGCTCAACCGTGGATAGATCCCGTGGCGGAACATGCTCGATGACTTCCACCATGGCGGCGGCATCAAAGCCGGTGCAGGCTGGATTGGGCTCCTGGAAGGATCCCCGTACCAGTTGCACCCTGGGATCCGGCTGCTGCAGCCAGTGTTGCAAACGCTCGCGCGCATTGCGCAATGAGATCCCAGAAGACTCAAGCCCCACCAGCCGCTCAAAATGCCCCATCTGCAAGCATCGCTGGAGCAGCGCACCGGACCCGCAACCCAGATCCAGGACGCTCTCGGCGGCGCTGTGGATCAGTAACGAGGCAACGTGATCGAGGCGGACCTCGTGCAGGTTACTGGTCTGGGTATCCATGGACGAAGGCCGGCTCAGAGGTGGAACCAGCAGTCTACGGACCCGGCGGTAAAACTGACAAGCGTTCGGCATTCCATCTTGCGCCGGAAGCCGTGCTAGTCTCTGGGTTGTCAACCAAACGCTGAGCGGCCTTTACGCATGCCCAATCATCACCTTGAACACAGCCATGAACCGGACGCCATCCGGCAACGACTGAACGCCGAACCGGCTCCCAGTTACCTCCGCGATGCCATCCTCGGGGGTATTGATGGCTGTGTTACCACCGTTGCGGTCATCGCCAGTGTTGCCGGCGCAGGGCTTCCGGGCATGATCGCTTTTGTGCTCGGCATTGCCAGCCTGATCGCCGATGCGTTCAGCATGGGCGTCAGCAATTATCAGGCGGTCAAAAGCGATGACGACGCCAGGAACCAGCTGCGGGACCAGGAGGAGCGCCATATCCAACTCGATCCCGAAGGCGAGCGCGAGGAAATACGCCAGATCTTTGCGCAGAAAGGGTTCGAAGGCCAAACACTGGATAACATCGTGGAGACCATCAGTGCGGATCACCGCCTCTGGGTGAACACCATGCTCCAGGAGGAATTCGGCCATCCCCTCTCCGGTCCCTCCCCCTGGAAAGCGGCCATCGCAACCTTTGCCGTCTTTATCGGTGTTGGGCTGATCCCCCTGCTGCCGTTCATTGCGCCCTTCCTGGTGGGCTTGGACATGTTCCTGGTCAGCGCCATCGCCGCCATCATCTCGCTGTTTGGCATCGGCTGGGTCAAGGGCGTTGTACTGGGCATGAGCCGTTTCCGGGGCGGGCTGGAGACACTGGCCATGGGCGGTGGCGCGGCCATACTCGCCTTCCTGCTGGGCTTTGTCTTTGAGCCCATGCTGGGCGACCTTGCGGTTGGCTGAGCGTAGCTTATACCCCGAATGACGCCAGAATGGGACAGGGCCCGGAATCGTCCGCTTCACAGTCCGCCGCGAGCTGCTCCAGGGCATCGCGGGCCTGCTGCAGCTCCTGGATCCTGGCATCAAGCGCCTCGACCCGGGTTCGGGCAAGCTCGCGGGCACGACGGTGATCATGGCTGGCATCCAATCCGATCAGTTCCCGGATCTCCGCCAGTGCAAAGCCTGCCGCCTGGGCCTTGCGGATGAACCGCAGACGGCGCAGGTCTTCATTGCCATAATACCGTACGCCCCCCTCACTGGGAGGGGTATCGAGCAACCCCTTGCGTTGGTAGAAGCGGACTGTTTCCACACCCACGTTGCAGGCAGCCGCCAGTTTGCCGATGGTAAACACGGATCGCTCCCGGAACCCTGAACTTGACTCCGTACCATGGTACGGCATCTACCGTGATTGTGCATTGTGATCCAGGGGTCAATAACGAGGATCTCAACCGCTGGCGTTGGCAGCAGGAGGAATACCGATGAACACGACGAACAGAGCAAACCACGAGTACGACCTCACCATTGAGGGCCTGAACTGCGGTGGTTGCGTCAGCAAGACAGAAAAAGCCCTGAACGGCGTGGACGGCGTGAGCGAGGCCAGCGTCAACCTGGCAACCAGCAAGGCCCATGTCCAGGCCGAGGCCTCCGTTTCCCTGCAGACCCTCAAAGAAGCGGTCCAGCAGGCTGGTTTTGATGTCGCAACGGAAACATACCGCTTCCAGGTCACCGGTATGCACTGCGGCTCCTGCGTCAGCCGTGTGGAGGAGGCTGCCCGCGCCCTGGCGGGGGTGGTTGGCGCCAGCGTCAATCTGGCAACCGAAAAAGCCACGGTCACGGTCGTGGCGGGCACCGTCAGCGCGGATGACGTGGCCCGCGCCATCAGTGAAACCGGCTATCAGGCCACCCCCATCCATGAGGAAACACCCGAGGGAAACGAGGAAGACGCCCAGGCCAGGGAGGCGCGAACCCTGAAACGGTCCGTGGCAATCGCCGCCGTCTTCACACTGCCGGTCTTTATCCTTGATATGGGCGCCCATTTCATCCCGGCGTTCCATGCATGGCAGATGCAGGCCATTGGCCAGCAGCCCCTTTACTACCTGTTCTTCGCGCTGGCCACCGTCGTTCTTTTCGGCCCGGGCCTGCGTTTTTTCCGCCAGGGCCTGCCGGCGCTTCTGCGTGGCGGCCCCGACATGAACACGCTGGTCATGCTTGGCGCCAGCGCGGCCTGGGGCTATTCCGTCGTGGCCACTTTCCTGCCCTCGGTCCTTCCCAAGGGCCAGGTTCAGGTCTACTACGAGGCCGCCGCCGTGATCGTGACCCTGATCCTGGTCGGCCGGCTGATGGAGGCCCGCGCCAAGGGCCGGACCGGTGAGGCCATCAAGCGGCTGCTCACACTCCAGGCCCGCACAGCCCGTGTTATCCGCGACGGCGACGCACAGGAGATTGCCATCGAGGAGGTCACCGAGGGGGATACCGTGCAGGTGCGCCCTGGCGAGAAAATCCCGGTGGACGGCACCGTAACAGGGGGCGGCTCCTGGGTGGACGAGTCCATGATCACGGGCGAGCCCGTGCCTGCTGAAAAACGCCCCGACGACGAGGTGGTCGGTGGCACCATCAACCAGTCCGGCAGCCTGACCTTCACGGCCACACGCGTGGGCAACGACACCACACTGCAACAGATCGTACGCATGGTGGAGGAAGCTCAGGGCTCCAAGCTGCCCATCCAGGCGCTGGTGGACCGGGTGGCCGGTATCTTTGTACCGCTCGTCATGGCAGCGGCGGCCCTGACCTTCGGCATCTGGCTGTCTTTCGGACCGGATCCGGCACTGAGCTTCGCGCTGATCAACGGTGTGGCCGTACTGATCATCGCCTGCCCCTGCGCCATGGGACTGGCGACGCCCACCTCCATCATGGTGGGCACCGGCAAGGGCGCCGAAATGGGGATCCTTTTCCGGCGAGGGGATGCCCTGCAGCGACTGCGCAATACCGAGGTGGTTGCGTTCGACAAGACCGGCACCCTCACCCGGGGCCAGCCGGAGATGACGGATTTTGAGGTGATGGGGGATCAGCAGGAAGACGCACTGCTGCGCCTGATAGCCAGCGTGGAACAGGCCTCCGAGCACCCCATCGCTCAGGCCATCGTCGCTGCCGCACAGTCACGTGACCTGAGCCTTTCGGAGGTCTCCGGATTCGATACGGCAACCGGTAAAGGGGTTATCGCCCATGTTGAGGGCTGCGAAGTCGCTCTGGGTGGCGCCGGTTATATGAAGGAGCTGGGCGTGGCCATTGACCAGGCTGGCGACACGGCGGAGCGGCTCGGCAACCAGGGTCGCACCCCGCTCTATGCGGCGCTGGATCGCCAGCTGGCGGCCGTGATCGCGGTGGCGGACCCGCTCAAGGAGACCACCATCGATGCCATCCAGCACCTGCACGATGCTGGCCTGCGCGTGGCCATGATCACCGGCGACAACCAGCACACCGCCAACGCCATTGCCCGCCAGTGCGGCATCGATGAGGTCCAGGCGGAAGTCCTGCCGGACGGCAAGGTGGACGCGATCAGGTCGCTGCAGGAAGGCGGCCGCGCCGTGGCTTTCGTGGGCGACGGCATCAATGACGCACCGGCGCTCGCGCAATCGGATGTGGGCATTGCCATCGGCACGGGCACGGACATTGCGATTGAATCCGCGGAGGTTGTTCTGATGTCCGGGGATCTGCGTAACGTGCCCAATGCCATCGGACTGTCACGGGCCACCATCCGCAACATCAAGCAGAACCTGTTCTGGGCGTTCGGCTACAATACGCTGCTGATTCCGGTGGCGGCCGGGGTGCTGTATCCGTTCATCGGGGTGTTGCTGTCGCCGATGTTCGCGGCCCTGGCGATGGCGGCTTCCAGTGTCTGTGTGTTGACCAATGCCTTGCGGCTGCGGCGGTATCAGGCGCCTATGCAGACTTCGCCAGCCTGATAGACTGTTCTTAGCAGAGGGGATGGCAGTCTCTGTTGGGAAACGCTGTGAATACGTCCGTGTACGCTTGTCTTCCGCCATCCATGGCTCCAGACATTCCCAACAGAGACTGCCATCCCCTCCACTCCAATGCGTGTGGGTAGAGCTAACTCACTTCTTACAAACGAGACGTTAAACGCCCGCAAACCATTCAGGAGTCAGGGCGGGGACTGCTAAGCGGGACTGTCTGGAGCCATGGATGGCGGAAGACAAGCGTACAGGGATGTATTTACAGCGTGTCCCGATTAGCAGTTCCCGCCCTGACTCCGTCTGTTCACAATGGAGTCTGATACATGTCTGATCGTGTCACTCTCGAAATAGATAACAACATCGCCTGGGTCACCCTGAACCGCCCGGACAAGTACAACGGCCTGGACATGGCCATGTTTGAGGCCATCGCCAGCACCGCGAAAGCCCTGAAGAAGGATTGTTCCATCCGTGCCGTCATCCTTCAGGGGGCAGGCCAGGCGTTCTGCTCCGGATTGGATGTGAAGAGCGTCACATCCAATCCGGTGAATTTCGCCAAATTACTCTTCAAACCCGGTCGCAAGATCAGCAACCTGGCCCAGGATGTAGGCTACCTCTGGCGGGAGGTCCCGGCACCGGTGATCGCCGTGACCCATGGCGTGTGCTACGGCGGCGGGCTGCAGATCGCTCTGGGGGCGGATTTCCGTTACAGCACAACGGACTGTGAGTTCTCGATCATGGAAGCTAAGTGGGGGCTGATTCCGGACATGAGCATCACCACTACCCTCTCCGAACTCATGCCCATCGACTGGGCGAAGGAGCTGACCATGACGGCCCGGGTCGTGGAAGCACCCGAAGCGCATCGGCTGGGAATGGTCACCCATGTGAGCGACACGCCCTTGGATGATGCCCTGGCCTTCGTGGAGACGCTGAAGGCGACGTCACCGGACGCCGTGGCGGCCACCAAGCTGCTCTACAACCGCGCCTGGCAGGCGGACGACCGTACGGCACTGGGCTGGGAAAGCCGCCTGCAGAAGAAGATCCTTGCCCGCGCGAACCAGCGCACGGCCGTGGCACGCAACACCGGAAAGCCGGACAAGGCGTTTGAGCCACGGCGGACATTCTAGGCCAAGAGCGCTATCCCAAGGGCCAGTACCACCAGGAGCGTGAGGATCAGCAGCAGCCAGGCACCGCGGGGCCAGCCCCTGGCCTCGGGCTCGGGCGCGGCCCCACGGGCCTCAAGGTGCTCGCGCAGCAGCGCCACATTGCGGTCGTTTGCCCGATAGAACACATCGAACACATCCCCGACCACAGGCAGCGTGCCGCCCAGAGCGTCAACCAGACCATTGGCCAGCATCCGCAGCTGGAGGGTGGACGGCGCGCCCACCTGGCGCGCCTGCTGGATGAGATACAGCGACAGTACCAGGCCCACAAAGTCCCCGACCCCCGGCAACACACCGAGCAGGGGGCCAATACCAAAGCGGATGGAAGTCAGGGGAATCCGGAACCGGGAGTCGGTCAGGCGGGCAAACCGCTCCAGCCGGGCCAGTGTGGCACTTTCCTGCCCAAGCGTTGTGGTCTCGTTCATAACGCTGACAGCCTATACCTCCCCTGGGTAGCTGACAATCCAGTCGCCGTCCACTATCCTGCGCACCGTTGCAATGCTCAGGATGCTTTTGTTCATGATGTTGCTGTCGATCGTCACCCTGCCCCTTCTGGGGGCACTGATCATCCCGCTGCTCGCCTGGCGCTCGACAGCTGTCCTGCCCGCTCTGGTTGCCGGTGCCATTGGCATCACGGTCGTCGCCATGATGCTCAGCCAAGCGGTGGACGTACTGGGCGGTGCTGCCCTCATCGAGCACTATCCCTGGTTACCCAGCCTGGGTCTATCGCCCGCCTTCCGCCTGGACGCTCTGGCTCTGTTCTTTGCGCTGATCATCGCTGGCATGGGCATCCTGATCACCTTCTACGCCCATTTCTATTTTGCGGGCAAGCACGGCACCGTGCGCTTCCATTCGCTTATGCTGGCGTTCATGGGCGCCATGCTGGGCATTGTGATGTCCGAGAATCTTCTTTTCATGCTGGTTTTCTGGGAGATGACCAGCCTGATCTCTTTCGTGCTGATCGGTTTTCATCAGGACGAACGACCGGCCCGCCGCGGCGCCCGCATGACGCTGGTGATCACCGGCGGGGGCGGGCTCGCGCTGCTGGCCGGAGTCCTGCTGATCGGCAACAGCGCGGGCAGTTTCCGGCTCACTGACATCCTGGCGCCGGAAGCGGCCCTGACAGCCGACCCGCTCTACCCATGGATGCTGGGCCTGGTTCTGCTGGGGGCCATGACCAAGTCCGCACAGTTCCCGTTCCATTTGTGGCTGCCCAATGCCATGACGGCGCCCACCCCTGTCTCGGCTTATCTGCACTCCGCCACCATGGTCAAGGCCGGTATCTTCCTCCTCGCTCGGCTCCATCCCGTGCTGGGAGACACGGAAGCCTGGCTTTACGGCGTTTCAACCGCCGGCATGGCTACGCTGTTAAGCGGCGCCTTCATCGCCATGTTCAAGCACGACACCAAGGAACTGCTGGCCTATTCCACCGTCAGCCACCTGGGTCTGATCACCCTTCTGGTCGGTCTGAACACCCGTATGGCGATGGTTGCGGCCCTTTTCCATCTGTTGAACCATGCTCTGGTGAAGGCGCCCCTGTTCATGATGGCTGGTGCCGTCCAAAAGGCTACGGGCACCCGTGATATGCGCCAGATCAACGGCCTGTGGCGCACACTACCCGCGCTGATGGTCATCAGTGCTGTGGCCGCTGCCTCCATGGCGGGGCTGCCCCTGCTTGGCGGCTACCTGAGCAAGAAAATGTTCTTCATTGAAAGCCTGCAGGCACCGGTCGTGCCTCCACTGCAGTGGATCACACCGGCGCTGGCGGCCATTGCGGGCCTGTTTTCGGTTGCCTATGCCCTGCGCATCTTTCACAACGTTTTCTTCAACGGCCAGCCACGGAACCTGCCAGTCTGGCCCCCGAAAAACCCCGGCGTGGGGATCCAGGTTCCTGCGGGAATTCTGGCACTGGCGGTTATCGGCGTGAGCTGGCATGCAGAGGCTGTGGTCCATGCTGTCATCGGTCCCGTCGCCTCGGTGGCTTCAGGCCACCCCCTCCCCGAGTACGACATGCACCAGCTGCATCACATTGGCACAGCCTTTTTCATGAGTCTGGCGGCCATGCTGGGCGGGCTGCTGCTGTACATGGCACGCCAGCCGCTCTTCCGGCTTTACGATCGGCTGCCGCCAGCGGATGCGCGGGAGATTTTTGAGTGGATGATGACCCGGACCGGTCGCGGCGCTGAACGGCTTGTCCGTGGGCTGGAAAACGGTTCGGTGCAGCGCTATATCGCCCTGATCGTGCTTACCGCCATCGTTCTCGTCGGGCCAGTGTTGTTTTCCGGTATCCAGTGGCACGGGGGCGAAGCCCTGACGCCGATTGACCCATTAACCAGCCTGGGGCTGGTCCTGCTGATGGCCACGGCTGTGGGCACGGCGCTCGGGCATCACCAGCGCCTTTTTGCCCTATTGCTATTGGGCAGCGCCGGCCTGTTCGTAACCCTCACCTTTGCCCGGTTCTCGGCCCCGGATCTGGCGCTTACCCAGCTCTCCGTGGAGGTAATGGCCGTCATCATCATGATGCTGGCGCTGTCCTTCCTGCCCCAGGATACGCCCCGGGAATCGAGCCGTTTCCGCAAGGGGCGGGACCTGGGCATTGCCGGGCTCGGCGGGCTCGGGGTCGGCATGGTAGCGTTTGCGATCATCACCCGCCCCCACAACACCATCGCCGAGTTCTTCCTGGACCAGAGCAAGCCCGGGGGCGGCGGCAGCAATGTGGTGAACGTGATTCTGGTTGATTTCCGCGGCTTTGACACCCTGGGTGAGATCACGGTACTCGGCATCGCTGCCGTGGCGGTCTTTGCCCTGACCCGCAATCTCCAGCTCAAGGACCGCATTCCCCAGGAGCGGGACCAGTACTGGGCTTCCAATCCCCATCCACTGATCCTGCGCACCATGGCCCGGCCGATCCTGCCCATTGCCCTGATGGTCTCAGCCTACATCTTCCTGCGCGGCCACAACATGCCGGGTGGCGGCTTTATTGCCGGCCTCATCACGGCGGTTGCCCTGTCACTGCAGTACATGGCGGGCAGTATGGCCTGGGCCCATAACCGCATGCTCACATCCTTCCGCCCGCTCATCGGCGTGGGTCTGCTGCTGGCGTGCGGCACCGGTGTGGGGAGCCTACTGTTCGGCGAGGCGTTCCTGAGTTCCTGGCACGGCCACTTCAGCCTGCCCGTTCTGGGGCACCTGGAGCTGGCAACGGCCCTGCTCTTTGACCTGGGCGTATTCGCCACCGTGGTCGGCGCTACCCTGCTGATTCTCGCCAATCTGGGCAAACTCATGACCGTGAACGGCCCCGGCAAGGAGGTTGGATAGATGGAAGCGCTTTACGCCATGGCTGTGGGCGTACTCACTGCCTGCGGCATCTACCTGGTGCTGCGTGGCCGCACCTTCCCCGTCGTCATGGGCCTGACCCTGCTGTCCCACGCGGTGAACCTCTTCCTTTTCGCCAGCGGTCGGCTGGCAATGGCAGCCCCGGCGGTGATCGGTGAATCCACTGATCCTACGGACCCCCTGCCCCAGGCACTGGTCCTCACGGCCATTGTTATCGGCTTCGCCATGACCGCCTTTGTGGTGGTCCTGACCCTGCGCGCGGCGGTTGAGCTGCGCAATGACCATGTTGATGGCGTCGATCCCGGGGAGGACTGGCGACCATGAACCACCTCCCAGTGCTGCCCATACTGCTGCCCCTTCTGACCGGAGCCCTGCTGGTCACGCTGCCACGCCTTGGCCTCAATACCCAGAGACTGGTCAGCCTGGCCGCCACCGGCGCCACACTGGGAGTGACGCTCTGGCTCGGCAGCCATATTCTGGAACAGGGGCGACTGGTGTATGCCCTGGGAGGCTGGGCACCGCCTTTCGGGATCGTGCTGGTACCGGACCGATTGAGCATACTGATGCTGGTCCTGACCGCCACTCTGGCACTACCGGCCCTTGGCTACGCTTGCCGGGGTGATGATGACGCTGGCGCCCATTTCCACGCGCTCTTCCAGTTCCAGCTCATGGGGCTCAACGGCGCCTTCCTGACCGGCGATATTTTTAACCTTTTCGTATTCTTCGAGGTCCTGCTGATCGCCTCCTATGCCCTGCTGCTCCATGGCGGAGGCACCGCCCGCAGCCGCGCGGGGCTCCACTACGTGATCATCAACCTGATCGGCTCGGCGCTTTTCCTGCTGGCGCTGGGCATGCTCTACGGACTCACCGGCACCCTCAACATGGCGGATCTAGCGGCGAGGATCAGCCAGGCTCCCCCCGCTAACCAGCCGCTTCTGGAAGCCGCATCGCTGGTGCTGCTGGTGGTCTTCGGAGTCAAGGCGGCGCTTCTGCCGCTTCTGTTCTGGCTCCCGCGCGCCTACACGGCCGCTGCCGCGCCGGTGGCAGCTCTTTTCGCGGTGATGACCAAGGTGGGTCTCTACGCCATGCTCCGGGTCTTTCCCCTGGTGTTCGCCCTGAACCAGCCCTTGGTGGATCAGCTCGCATGGCACTGGCTCTGGCCTCTGGGACTGGCCACCCTGGCGCTGGGCGGCGTTGGCGTTCTGGGCGCCACGAGCCTGCGCAACCTCACGGCCTACATGGTGATCGTTTCTGCCGGGACCCTCATGGCCACCATTGCCCTGGGCAGCGCTGAGGCGCTGGCCGCCGGGCTTTTCTATCTGGTACACACCACGCTGCTGACCGGCGGTTTCTTCCTGTTCTCGGACCTGATCGCCCGTCAGCGGGGCGAAGCCGGTGACTACATGGTGGTTACGGCCGCCATGAAGGATCGGCGCACCCTGGGGATCCTGTTCTTTTTCGCTGCGGTAGCACTGGCTGGCCTGCCCCCATTCAGTGGCTTCGTGAGCAAGGCCTGGCTCCTGGAAGCCAGTCTCGGGGAAGGGGCGGCCGCTGTTTTCTGGCCCGTTCTGCTTGGCGTTGGCTTTCTCGTTCTGATTGCACTGAGCCGCGCGGGGAGCAAGTTCTTCTGGCGCCAATCCCCCACAAGGGACCATGAGGTGCGTGCCGACCGTGTACGGCTGGCGTGTGTTCTCGTCCTGATAGGCGCCGGCCTGATACTGAGCCTCACAGCAGCCCCGCTGATGGACTATACCCGTTCCGTGGCGGCCCAGGTAATGGCCCCCGAGGATTATGTGAGAACGGTCCAGGAGGCCGGACTCGGACTGACGGGAGGAGGGCACTGATATGCGGCTACCCGCCCAGCTCACCCACTGGTGGCCACGTCCGTATTTTTCGCTGTTCCTGCTGGTGCTCTGGCTGCTTCTGGTCAACTCGGCCGCTCCGGGCCAGATACTGCTGGGAGCCGGCCTCGCCTGGCTGATCCCTTTCTCCACCCAGCAATTCTGGCCGGAACGGCCACGGCTGAACAGTCCAGGACGCCTGCTTGTGTATCTGATGCGGCTGCTCGTTGATATCCTGCGCTCGAACCTGACGGTCGCCCGGCTGATCCTTCGAGACCCTGAGTCCCTGCAACCAGGCTTCGTGCGCTTCCCGCTGTCGGTCACCAACGAATTCGCCATCACCCTGCTCGCCAGCAGTATTTCGCTGACCCCGGGCACTGTGTCCGCCGGCTTGAGCCCGGACCGGGGCTACCTGCTGGTGCATGTACTGCACCTGGACGACGAGGCGGAACTCATCGAGCACATCCGCAAGCGCTACGAGACGCCCCTCAGGGAGATCCTGGAATGACCGCCACTGTACTGCCCATTGCTCTTGCATTGTTCAGCCTGAGTCTGCTGCTGAATCTGTACCGGCTACTGCGCGGCCCGGACATCATCGACCGGATCCTGGGGCTGGATACGCTCAACATCAATGCCATTGCTGTGATCGTTCTGGGCGGGATCTACATGGATTCGCCCCTGATCTTTGAGGCGGCTCTATTGATTGCACTGATGGGATTTGTCGGCACGGTTGCCATGACCAAGTACCTGGTGCGCGGGGACGTGATCGAATGATGGGAGAAGGCGCCACACTACCGTTCTGGCTGGACGCACTGATCGCGCTGCTGCTGCTCGGCGGCGCTGTGGTCGCCCTGCTGGGTTCCATAGGGCTGGCCCGCATGCCGGATTTCTACATGCGCCTGCATGGCCCAACCAAGGCCAGCACTCTGGGCGCCGGAGCGACCCTTCTGGGCTCCATGATCTGGTTCAGCGTGGGCCATGAGGGCCTGAGCGTACAGGAGATCCTGATCACCGTATTCCTCTTCGCCACGGCCCCGGTCAGCGCCCACATGATGGGCCGCGCCGCGCTGCATCGGCGTGTCGCCTGCCGCGAGCGCACCCACGGTGAACCCTGGGATGAAATGGATCGGCTGCCCGGCTACGCGGAATCCTCTTCATCCTCCGACAGCCAGCGGTAAAGCGTCCGGCGGTTCACGCCCAGAATCCGCGCGGCCTGGCGCTTGTTGCCATCCACCTGGGCCAGCACATGCTCAACGTATCGCTGCTGCAATGTCTCCAGGGTTGGCAAAGGCTCACCAGCGCCAATAAGCCCGCCGTTTTCTTCGGTGCGCGTTTCGGCGGAGGCGACCGGGGTGCCATTACTGGCGGCCTGAACCCTTGGCGGCAGATGCTCCGGCAGTATCCACTCGCCACTGCAGAAGGTCACGGCCCGCTCCACTACGTTCGCCAACTCGCGGATGTTGCCGGGATAGTCATAGGCTCTTAAACAGGCCAGAGCGCGCTCGTCAAAGCGCACCTCCGCCCGCTCACCACGGCGTAGCGACGTCTCCAGAAAGAACATGGCCAGCCGTTCGATGTCGTCACCACGCTCACGCAGCGGCGGTACTTCCAGCGCCAGAGCCTCCAGCCGATAGTAGAGGTCTTCCCGGAACTCGCCCCTGCTCACCCGGGCCTGAAGGTCCTGATGGGTTGCCGCGATCACCCGCACATCCACCTGATGCTCAGTGTCTGAGCCCACGGGCCGGATGCTGCCTTCCTGCAGTGCCCGCAGCAGCTTGGCCTGCAATGCCATGGGCATTTCCGCGATTTCGTCCAGCAGGAGTGTGCCTCCATCGGCCTGCCCGAACAGGCCTGTACGGGCCCGGTCCGCGCCCGTGAAAGCACCCTTGGCATGCCCAAAGAACTCACTTTCCATCAGTTCCGCGGGGATACCGGCACAATTAATCGCCACAAAAGGGGAGCCCGAACGCGGACTCTCCGCATGGATCGCTCTGGCCACCAACTCCTTGCCGGTTCCACTCTCCCCCAGAACCAGCACCGGCATGGCCCCATGCGCCACCTGCCGAACCTGGTCGTACAGCCGGTGCATGGGCTCGCTGCCACCAATAATGCCATGGAAACCAGCGGCCCCTTCACTGGAGCGGTAAGCATCCACCTCCCGTCGCAGCGCTCTCTGTTCCAGGAGGCGCCGGATCATCAGCAGCAGGTGATCCATCGACAAGGGCTTGGTCAGGAACTCATCGGCTCCGGCTTTGAGAGCGTCCACGGCCTGATCCACAGTCCCGAAGGCCGTGATCAGTACAAACAGTGGCGGATCGGCAAGGGCCTGGGTAGCGCGCAGAACGCCCATGCCGTCATTGTCCGGGAGCCGCAGATCCGAGACCACCAGCTCCGGCTCCCATTCCCGGCAACGCTGGATGCCCGCGTCCGCCCGTTGTGCGGTCGCCACCTCATGGCCCTGCGCTTCCAGTTCCTCCCGCAACAGTTCGAGCAGGCTTGAATCGTCCTCAATCACCAGGATACGCACGTTCACGCCGTTTCACCTCCGTCCGGCTCCCTTGGCAGGGGCCACTGCAATACCACGGCACAGCCGCCCCAGCGGCTGGTTCCGATGACAATGCCGCCGCCATGTTCCTGCATCACGCTGCGAACCACGGCCAGCCCCAGGCCAGTACCGTCTCCCGCTGCCCGGGTCGTATGAAAGGGTTCCAGCACCGACTCCCGATCCTGGGGCGGAATCCCTGGCCCGTCGTCTTCCACTGTCACGGCAATCGCTTGGGGGCCAGCGTGAACACTGAGCATGACACGGGCATGGGCGGCAAGATAGGCGTTACGGAGCAGGTTGGAAACGGCCATCTCGCAACGCGTCCGGTCCCCCTGAATCACCGCCCCGAAAGCGTCATTGTGGACTTCCATCATGATCCCTTCAGGAACCTCAACGTCGGCATCCAGTACGCCGCTCACCAGCTCCGCCGTCGTAAAACGCCCTTCAGTGGCATTGGGCGAGTGCCGGAAGCACTCCAGAAGCTGCTGCACAATCCGCGTCATACGCTGGACCTGATGGCGTATGTCGCCCAGGTTGCGCTGGCCCCGCTCGTCGGTGGTCCGGCGCTCCAGCATGCGGGCCCGACCATCAATAACACTCAGGGGCGCTCCCAGCTCATGGGCGACGCCCCCGGCAACGCGCCCGATCATGGCCATTTTTTCCTGGTGCTGGAGGCGCTGGTTCAAACGGGACTCGCGAGCTTTTTGATCCAGGATTGCCTGCTCCGCAGACTCAATGCTGTCAAGCATCTCGTTAAGCGCCCCCGCCAGCTGGCGTGTCTCGCGAGGGCCTTGGAATGGCGCCCGGATGCGGCGATCGCCCCCCTGTACCCGAGCCATGACACTGGCAAGGCGACGCACATGCCGCCCTACCCCCCCATAATGGCCGCCGATCGCGACCAGCAGAATAGCGCCAGCAGTCAACGACCAGACCCACCAGGCATTCTCGCGGAGCGTCGCAAGCCGGTGATCAAAGTCGCTACGCCGCCGGGTGATCTGAAGCAGCCCCATGATACGCCCGTCCTCTGCGAACAGCGGCGTGAAATGCGAGAACACATCCTTGCCCTCGATCTCGCGGTAGGTACCCAGCTCATCGCCCTTGGCCACCGCATCGGCGGCGCTGCTGCTGTCGCTCACATCCCGGTCCACGATCCCCACCTGGGAAACACGGTCGCCACGCTGGTCGTAGACCGAGGCGCCATAGACCCGGTCCACACTGAAGATGGAGGTGGTGATGTCGTCCACCTGAACATAGTCGCCATTCTGCAGTGCCCGGGAAAGCGGGTAGCGGGTCGCCTGAGCCAATAGCGCCAGGTCCTGCTGCAACCGTGCCTCGTCATGGGACTGGATAACACCCAGCCCCCAGTAAACGGCCGCGCCGCTGACCAGCAGCAACGGCAGAACCACCGCCAGGATCAGCGTGACCTGGAGACCGGGCAGATGCAGACGTTTCATGAATCACTCCTGAACACCGGTGACATAATGTCACACACCTTTGTCCCATGTGTCATTATGCCACACAGGAAAACCGTCCCCAGATGGCGCTTTATTCACACAGATCCCCGTAGGCTATTAAATATCATCAACTTTTTGGGGTTTCCCCGGCATGGCACAGCTCCTGCAGGTTGTGGCGCGAATACAGCAAAGGAGACTACCGTTATGATTCGAATCACCAGCCTTGCCCTCGCAATGGTGCTCGGGCTCGGCGGCGCCCAGGCGCTGGCCCAGGATTACGGCAGCAGCGAAGCGCAACAGGATCCGGGCATGGAGCAATCCCAGAAGCCAGCGGACTTCTCCGATAAGAAGCTGAAGCAGTTTGTGGACCTTCAGGACCGCATCGGGAAGATCCGCGAAGAATACGTCTCCCAGATTGAGGCGGCCGAGTCCGAGGACAAGGCACGCAAACTCCAGCAGGAAGCCCAGTCGGAGATGGTCACCGCCATTGAGGACGCTGGTATGTCCGTTCAGGAGTACAACGCCATCGCCGTGGCTTACAACTCCAATCCGGATGTTCAGGAACGCGTCGACAACATGGCCAGCGACTAACCCTGTCCGTCGCGCCATGAACGCCTCCTCCGGGAGGCGTTTTTATTTAACGCCTGTTCATCCAAGGCAATCCTGGCACGGCAGTTGTTTCCCTCGTGGTGTCGCATCACACACCGGTACCCCGAGGAGGTATCACTATGAAACTGAAGACACTGACCGCCGCCGTCGCATTGGCTCTCAGCGTCTCAACCATGCCCGCCATGGCCCAGGACGGTAACAGCACCAATCCGGAAGGCCAGAAGCAGAACCAGGACATGAGCTCGGCGAAGCAACAGAGTACTGACTTCTCCGACAAGCAGCTCAGGAACTTCGTGGAACTGCAGGATAAGATCGGCAAGGTGCGGAAACAGTATGTTTCCAAGATTGAATCCGCGGAGTCCGAAGACAAGGCCCGTGAGCTCCAGCAGAAAGCCCAGACCGAGATGGTCAAGGTAATTGAGGACGGGGGTATGACGGTGAAGAAGTACAACGCCATCGCCGTCGCCTATAATTCCAACCCGGACATCCAGAAGCGCGTGGACGAAATCTCCGGAGACAACTGAGCCGATCCTGAACAGAGCAGCCCCGGCGCCAACGGGCCGGGGCTTGAGATACCCGCCAATCAAGACCGCCTTTCTTCAAAAGTTGTAAAGCAGGGTCACCGAGGTGATGGTATCCGTATTCTCGGCATTCTCCGGCGGGTTGGAATCATGCTCCACCGTATAGGAGAGATTCAGAGCCATGGAGCTGTTGAGGTTGGCCTTCAGGGACGTGACCGAGCGCGAGATGGACTCCCCGTCACCAAGCCCGATCTCCGACTCCATTTCCTGACGGAAACGAGCGGTTTCGGACAGTGGATAGCGGAAATCGCCGGCCAAGCGTCCGATGGGCTCCTCACGCGCGGAGCCTTCGTCCGGATCCCGCTCCTCAAAGCGACTGTAGCGGTAACCCGCACCAATGGACGTATCCAGATAACTGTCTCCTGCTTCCCACAGCCGGCGCCCGTAACCAGCGGCCGTGGAGGCCTGGAACGCATAGCCACTAAAATCATCATCGTCATAGCGGCCACGCAGAAACAGAAAATCATTGGGATTGAACTTGTAGTCCAGCTGGCTACTGGCGGTATAACGCTCCGCCGTCCGGTCACCGTCCTGCTCCGTATAGCGTGACTGCAACAGGACGTTGTGGCGCCAGTTGCCCAGGTTCCGCGTCACATCAGCTTCACCGGAAATCGACGTCTCCTCGGTATTCCCCGAGGCCTCCACCAGCCCGGCTTCAATATCACCGCTCCAGTCACTGCCCTGCTCCCCATGTGCGGCCACCGCACAAAGACCACAGCCCAGGATCAGCATCTTGGTTGTTCCGGCCAACACGTTTTCTCCTCTGCTCGTTCGTAATAAGGTATGACAGGCGAAAGCCTACCAAACACATCGGTTTTCCAGTTACGAGAAGAGGAAAGCGTATGAGCCAGCACATTGTTATTTCCGGCGCCAACCGCGGTATCGGGTTGGAGCTTGCTCGCCAGTGGCAGGAACGGGGCGACCGCGTAACGGCCCTGTGCCGCGCAGCCTCGGATGACCTCAAAGCCCTGGGCGTGAACATCATTGAAGGTGTGGATGTGACGGACGACATCAGCCTGGGCAAGGCGCGGCGCAACCTCGAAGGCGAGACCATTGACGTGCTCTACAACAACGCCGGCCTTATGACGGATGAGAACCTCAAGGATATGGACTGGGATCGCATCCAGACCGAGTTTGAGGTGAACACACTCGGACCGCTCAAGGTGACCAACGGCCTTCTGGACCTGATTCCACAGAACGGCAAAGTGGTCATGATGACCTCACGGATGGGCTCCATTGCGGACAATGACTCCGGGGGGCGTTACGGTTACCGCATGACCAAGGCTGCGCTCAACGCCGCCTCGAAATCACTCGCGGTGGATCTGCAGCCGAGAGGCATCAGCGTCGGCATCATGCATCCCGGCTTTGTCCAGACGGCGATGACCGGCCACACCGGCCATATTACGCCCGATGTGGCAGCCCAGCGACTGATCCAGCGGGTGGATGAACTGAATCTGGAAAACAGTGGCGTGTTCCGTCACTCGGACGGGTCCGAACTACCCTGGTGAGTTGCTGCGCGAGATCTTGCGCCGACGGCGGTGGCTCACCTTGACGCCACTGCCTTCCTCCTGGCGCGGCTTGCCTTCAGCCTTGGCCACATGAGGCCCTCCCTCTTCCGGCCAAGCCTCCTCAAACGCCTGATAGCCTTCACGGATCAGGCGTACCAGTTCCAGGGACTGCATGCCGTCCGGTACTTTCGAGGGGCTGCCTGAAAAGTGTTTCGTCCGGGGGCGCCCCTCGAACGTTAGTTCCAGACCGCTGCTGTGGCGAGCCTTCTGGCTCTCCACGTCAATCTGCCAGTCGTCCATCGTGTTTGATCTCTTGCGACGTTACATACTCGTAAGGTCGGCAGCATATCGAGGCACCAACCATGGATCAACCGCCCCCCTGGTCTTTCCGGTCTCAACAGCCCCTGAATACAGCATCACGGCGCTCCAGGAACGACTGGATTCCTTCCTGGACATCCTCACTGCGCATGACCGGCGCCAGATCCGGAAACAACCGCGCCTTGGCGGCATCATGGCCCTGCGTGCGGGCAATACGCGACGAGCGCAGACTACCCTGAACCCCCAGTGGCGCGGCGCGGGCCACTTTGCCCGCCAGCTCGCGGGCCCGCTCGAACTGCTCTCCCGGGGCAACCAGCTCCTGTACCAGGCCCCACTCCCGGGCCTGCTGGGCACTCCATTCATCGCCAGTCAGCAGATAACGCTGGGCATTGGCCCAGCCAATCTCCTCCTGCAGCCGGATGGTGGCGCCCCCACAGGCAAAAATGCCCCGCTTGACTTCCAGCTGGCCGTAGCGGCTGTTATCCGCCGCCACCCGGATATCGGTATTGAGCATCATTTCTACACCACAGGTAAAACAGATCCCCTGGGTGGCATAGACCACTGGCTTGTCCATGGCCGGCCCCACGATCCCGAACGGATCCATCTCGCCCTCGTTGAGACTCAGTCCTTCACCATTGGAAAACACACCGGCCCAGTCATCCAGCTCAAGACCGGACGTGAAATGATCTCCCTCGGCGTAAACCAGCCCCACGCGCAGCTCCGGATCCCGGTTCAGCCAGCCATAGGCGGCAGCGATGTCGTGGTACATCTGACGGTTCATAGCATTCATCTTCTCCGGCCGGTTCAGGCCGATGTAGAGGATGTGCTCACGGGCTTCAACGTTCACAAGCGGCATGGCCATTTCTCCAGGTGCTTGGTTGGGGGTTACAGGAGCAAGGGGACAGGCTTCCTGTTCCTTCCTCCTTGCTTCGATCTCCGTTCAAAACCACTCATCACGCATCGCGTAGCAAGTATCATCCTGGTTCTGCAGCAGGACCAGATCCTGGGCCACCGTGGGCAGCTCCCAGTGGAAAAAGTACTGAGCCGCCTGGAGCTTGCCCTGGTAGAACGCCTCGTCCGCGCTGGAAACCTCCCCGGCCAGGGCCTGTGTGGCGGCATTGGCCTGGCGCAGCCACATCCAGGCTATGCAGATGTGGCCAAAGAGCCTCAGGTAGACACTGGCGTTCGCCAGGCCTTTCTCGGGTACCTCCTGGGCAAGGGCCTGGCCCAGGGTCTGGGTCACCCTGCCCGCCTGCTGCAGTGTTTCGCTCAGTGAATGGGCCCATTGCCGGCACCGTTCATCGGGTGCGTTCTGCAGGTCCGCCTGGATGGCCCCAAACAGCTGCTGAATGGCTTCCCCATTGCCCTGCCAGACCTTGCGCCCGAGCAGGTCCATGGCCTGGATGCCATTGGTGCCTTCATGGATGGGATTGAGCCGGTTATCCCGCCAGCACTGTTCCACCGGGTATTCCCGCGTGTAGCCCGCACCGCCATAGACCTGGATTGCCAGATCATTGGCCCTGGGCCCGTATTCCGAGGGCCAGGCCTTGATGACGGGGGTCAACAGATCCAGCATCTGCCCGGCCTGGCGGCGCTGCTCCTCATCCGGATGGGTATGGCTGTCGTCCATCAGTCGGGCACCGTAGAAACACAGCGCCAACGCCCCTTCCATCCAGGATTTCTGCGCCAGCAGCATGCGACGCACATCCGCATGCTGGATGATGGGGACCGGCTCGCTCGTGGGATCCTTTTCAGACGGGGGCCGGCCCTGCCGGCGGTCCCGGGCGAACTCAAGACTGTGCCGATACCCCCGGTAACCGATCGAGGCCGCACCAAAGCCCACGCCTACTCGCGCCTCGTTCATCATCTGGAACATGTATTTCAGTCCCTGGTGGGGCTCGCCCACCAGGTAACCATGACAGTCCGCGTCGTCCCCGAAGCTCAGTGCCGTTGACGTGGTTCCCCGGTACCCGAGCTTGTGGATCAGACCGGCCAGCCCCACGCCGTTGCGTTCCCCGGGATTACCGTCAGCGTCCAGCCGGTATTTGGGCACGATGAACATGGAGATGCCCTTCACCCCGGCTGGGGCACCGTGAATCCGCGCCAGCACGAGGTTAACAATGTTGTCGCTGAGCTCATGCTCACCGCCGGAGATATAAATCTTGGCGCCTTTGATCAGGTAGTGCCCTTCGTCGGTGGGCTTGGCACTGGTGCGCAGATCGGCCAATGAGGATCCCGCCTGGGGCTCCGTCAACGCCATGGTGCCGGTAAAGCGCCCTTCCAGCATGAGCTGCAGGAACTGGGCCTGCTGCTGCTCGGAGCCAAAGGTCCGGATGACATTGGCGGCGGCCGTGGTCAGGAAGGGGTAGCCGGCAGTACTGGGATTGGCAGCCATGAAGAAGCCATTACAGGCGGTCATCACCGTTTCGGGCAGCTGCATGCCCCCTACTTCATAGTCGTACCGCCCCGCAATGAAACCAGCCTCAGCGTAGGCATCCATGGCGGTCTTCACCTCTGGGCGCATGACCACCCGGCACTCCTCGAAGCGTGGTTCCTCTTTATCCGCCAGGCTGTTGTGGCTGGCAAACTGTTCCCGGGCAATGCGCTCCGCCGTATCGAATACCGCATCAAAGGTTTCTCGGCTGTGATCGCTGAAGCGCCCGCGCTCGGTCAGGGAGTCGGTGTCCAGCACCTCGTAGAGCTGGAAGGCCAGATCGCGTCGATCAAGCAGGGTATCGGCCATGGCGATGATGTCTCCACTGGTTCATTCAATGACCACATTGCCATAACCAACCATGGCCGCCTAATGTCATCAATGACACAATCTTGGCGGATCCTGCCAAATGCTGGAGGCAGACATGAGCCAGCCAGAGCACTACCAGGTCACCATCATCGGCTTCGACAAGGCGCTCGCCACCGCCATCACCGGTGTCATGGACCTGTTCCGGATGGCCGGGGTGACCTGGGCCCGCATCCACGACCAGCAACCAGAACCCCGGTTCAGTGTCACACTGGCAACCGAGGACGGCGGGCCATGCCACTGCGTCAACGGCGTCAGCCTCATGGCCGACAGCCGGTGGGACACTACTCCGGCGCCGGACCTGGTGGTCGTGCCCACCATCGGCGGCGATATTGAAGCAACCCTTGATGCCAACAAGGCGCTGCTCCCGCTTCTGCGGCACTGGCAAGCGCAGGGCCGGGACCTGGCCAGTAACTGCACCGGCGCCTTCCTCCTGGGCGAGGCAGGTTTATTGGACCAGAGGGAGGCCACAACCCACTGGGGTTACAGCAACCTGTTCCGCCAACGCTACCCGGACGTGACCCTGCGCCCCCACCGGCTGATCACCGCGGACGGCAGCGTTTTCTGCGCTGGCGGCGGCATGGCCTGGTTTGACCTGGGCCTCTTCCTGGTGGAGCGCTACTGTGGTGTGGACACCGCCCGCTCCCTGGCGCGCGCCTTCGTGATGGACATGGGCCGGGAAAGCCAGGCGGCCTACGGCAGCATCCCTGCCCGCCGCTACCATCAGGACGAGGCCATCATGGCCGTTCAGGACTGGCTGGATAACCACCTGAGCGAGCCGGTCCGCATGGACGAACTGGCCGCGCACTTCCACATGACGCCACGCACCTTCAAGCGCCGCTTCCGCGATGCCACCGGCGATACGCCCCTGCACTACCTCCAGCAGTTGCGCCTGGAAAAGGCCAAGAAGCTGCTGGAACAGCCCCACCGGCGCCTGGCCGAGATCACCCGGGCCGTGGGTTACGAAGACACCAGTGCCTTCTCCCGTCTGTTCCACGCCCGCACCGGTATGACACCTGGCGCCTACCGGAGCCGGTTCCTCCCCTCTACACCCACCGGCTGAGCAGTACTTTCAGGAAAAAGAAATTAATGCATTGTCGTTTGCATTTGAGATTGATTATCAGATAATATTAAAAACATCGGAGCCAAGGCTTCGATGACTGGGCAATCTGACCTTAATCAGGGTCATGGCATGACAGGGACGTCATATCCTCTCGGGGCCTCAGGGCCCCTTTTTTATTGCCGCATGACGGTATTGTGACGTCGCCCCGGACCACTCACTCGTCAGGACGTCTCGGAGAGGTTGTTCAGGCAAAGCTGGGCCTGCTGGACAAAGTGACTGAAAGCCTGGAACTGTTCCCGATCAGGAGGCTGGTAGAGATCACTGTTGTCGGCGTAGAACAGTCCGACCACCCGCTCCCCCACCATGAGCGGTCCAAAGAGCCCCGTCCTCCGACCAATATGGCGATCAAACCCCGGGCGCTCATAATGTTTCCAGGGCTTTTCGTCAGGCGCTGAAAGGAAAACACTTTCGCCCGCGGTTGCCGCCCTGGCCAGAAGATCGCGCCCCTGCATGTCGATGATGAACTCGTCGCGCCAGTGCGCCGTTCCCTCTCCCAGCACTTTGCGCGTAATCAGGTGTTGCCCTTTCCGATCCCGCATCAAAAGCACAACACGCTGCAAGCCAATGGCGCGGTGCATGCCTTCCACCACGGTCTGGAACACCAGGTTCAGATCCGGCTTATCCACCAGCAGCTCAGAGAGCTCGCGCAGGATCTGGAGCTGCAGCATGGGATCTCCCTGAGAGTCCAGGTGGCCCTCACTGGAGGTGCCGTCATCGTCCCGATCCGGCAGCAACGCGGTGACCTGCGGCATGCCGTAGGAGACAGCCACTTCTGCTGCCTCATGGGAATTGTCCTGCACCTTCTGAAGAAGGTCTTCCTTGGTCTCATTGAGCGACCCCGCCAGCTTCGCCACCACCTGCTCCACCTGACGGTCGTGCCAGCCCCGCTCAGAGGCTTCCGCAAGCGTCAGCGAGTGGCGCACCAATGCGGAGGCGGCCGAATTCGCCTTCCCCGATGACACCACCTCTTTCACCAGCGGGCCCAGAGACCAGGTCGCAACCAGCCCCCGGGTAATACTCACAAAACTGGCCCCAATAACCTCCTTCTGGGCCTCCACCGGATCCATCTGGTTCATCTTACGGTCCAGTTCATCCGCCTGGGGAATGCGGCAGGCCCAGAACGCAAGCTCGCCAATGTGGCTGAGCAACGCCGCCACGAATGCCTCCTCCTTTTTCTCGGCACTGCGTACCGGCAGCAGTGATCGAGCCTGGACCGCCGCATGCAGCGACCGCGCGAGACAGCGCAACAGATGGGTTCGCGGATTACGGGAAAGCAGCGCATCAATGACCAGTGTTGAGATGGCCATTGCCCGCACCGCATCAAACCCGATCAGGGTAATGGCGCGACTGACGGTGCTCACGCTCACCCGGGAGCGGTTATAGAACACTGTATTGGATAGGCGAAGAACTTGGGAGGTCAGGTCGGCATCCTTGAGGATGACATCCGCAAGCTGGTTGACGGTGGAGCTGTCGCTGTCTGTCAGCTGACTGATTTCCCTCAGGGTTTCGGCCAGAACCGGCATCTCCACCTGGCTCAGGTACTGGACCCAGTCATTGGCGGAGCCCTGGGTCGGGGGGCGTGTTACGTCCGGTTCGGCCATGACACCTCTCGCTACAGCCGTTTGCATGAATCGCCCGTGATTACCCCAGTGTAGATCACCAGCACCGGCGTACCAGCTGCAAGGGCCGCACTCAATGCTTCAGGGCTTGGCCCGGTCCTGTGGCGCTTGCAACACCAGGCGCACGCCCCTGATACTCGTGACTTCCATACCCGGCCCCTGTGGACGCGCATGCAAACGTCTTTCTCCAACCAGAGCCTTGATGCCGATGAGCTCCCGAGCATTGATACAACCCATTGGCACCGCCTTGCCCCCGTCTATCCGCGCATGGTGTTGTTGAGCGGACTCGGCTTCTGGCTCCCCGCCGGCATTGTGGGACTCGCCCTCAGCGGCCTGGAACTCATCCCCTTCAGCATGGGGCTTGTGGCCGCGGCATGGGGCCTGCTTCTTGTGCCAACCCTGCTGACCTATCCCGCCGCGAGGGTGAAGCGCTATGCCATCCGGGAGCAGGACGTTCTTTTCCATGAAGGCCTTTTGTGGAAAAGCACCACCGTCATCCCCCGCAACCGCATCCAGCACATCCAGACCGGGAATGGCCCGCTGGAGCGCTGGTTCGGGCTGGTAACCCTGAGGTGTTACGGCGCGGGCGGCCAGCAGGCGGACCTGGTGATTCCCGGCCTGGACGAAGACCTGGGGCAACGCCTGCGCCAGTACCTGCTCAACCAGGCCGACGATACGGACACCCCGGACAACCCTGGTGGGTATGATGATCCACAGCAGTGACTGGCACCGGGTCTCGCCGCTGGCCATCATTCACCATGGCCTGATCTTTCTGCGCCAGCTGGTGGGCACCAATCCAGGGCCGCTCCTGGGCCTGGCGGCGGGCGCACTGGCGTTTGCACGGGAATCCCCCCTGATGGTCGCCACCACGGCCCTGACCCTGGTGGGTCTGGGCATTGCCATGGCCATCATGAGCTGGCTGCGTTTCATCTATCGCGTCCATGATGGGGCCATCCAGGTGCAACAGGGCGTTTTCACCCGACACAAGCTGACCCTGGCCTTCGAGCGCATCCAGAATGTGCGCCTTGAACGCCCCATTTACCTCAGGCCCTTCGGGCTGGCCCGTCTGAGCATCGAATCCGCGGGCTCCGCCAGTGACGAAGTGCACCTGCCCGGCATTCCGCTGGCGGAAGCGGAACACCTGCGGGACAGAGCCCTGGCAGAAACCAGTGACCTAGAGGGCGCAAGCACCACGGAGGCCGGGCCAGGCTCAGTCAGCCACCAGGTGCTGCTTGAACGCCGCCCCGCCGACCTGATCATCTATGGCATCAGCAGCCCGGCCATTCTCTGGGGCAGCGCCATTGCCGCCTCCTTGATGGGGGCCCTGACCCGGAACATGGGTGAGCCCGAAAGCCAGCAGGCCGAACAGGCGATGAATGCCACTGCTGACAGCATGCCTGAATGGCTTCCGGAGCCTTTGCTACTGCCGCTGGCCATTCTGTTACTACTGGTAGTGATGGCCCTGGCGTCGGTCATCATGGCGCTGGTGCGCTACCAGGGCTACCAGCTGTGCCACGAAGGCGAACGCTACCGGACCACCGCCGGGCTTCTCACCCGGCGCGATCAGGGCATCCGCCATCAACGCATTCAGCACCTGCACCTGGCCCAGAGCTTCGTCGCGCGCCTGTTCCGCCGGCATCATCTAAGCTGCCACCCTATTGGGCCTTCCATGCCCGACCAGCCGGATGGCGGCGGTGGGGCCCTCCTGGCGCCATCACTGACGGCCGGGGAGCAGACGCGAATCATCCAGACTCTTTATCCAGATCTCGACTGGATGAGCCTGCGCTTCCACCCCGTCAGTGCCCGCTTCATGCTGCCAAGGTTTGCCGTCTGGGCCGCGCTGACGGCGGCAGCCACGGCCTGGGTGGCCACCAGTGACCTCCCCGCCTGGAGCCTGATCGCGCTCCTGCCGGTTCCGCCCCTGATTGTACTGAGCTGGCGCCGCCAGGGCTGGTGCCTTCAGGGCGAACGCGTGGTGCTGCGAGGGGGCCTGATCGGGTGCCACTACACGGTCTTCGATGCCTACCGCGTGCAGGCCCTGCGACTGTTCCAGAACCCACTACAGCGCCGGGCGGGTCTGGCCAATCTGGGCATCCGGCTCGGCTCCGGTGGCTTCCGGATCCCGTTCATTCACTGGAAGACCGGCACCAGGCTCATGGACCGCCTGCTGTGGCGGGTCGAAACCAGTCGCGCCCCCTGGCTTTAACCCCGTACCAGCGCGTAAGTGCTAGAATTACCCGGAAAGCACCTGCATCGACCACCGGACCGACCATCTTGTTCCAGCTTCTCAACCGCCGTGGCCTTGAGCGCAACAGTCAGGATAGCGACGACGACACCGCTGCCATCAACCTGGAACACGTCGGGCGCAGCCGCATCGAGGACCTGGTTTCCAACACACGCGAAGTGCCATGGGCCCTGACCCTGGCGCAGCTGCTGTGGACCGCGGGCCCGGTTACCTTCCTGGCTCTGCAGGGCGGATCACTGCTGGGCTACGGCGAGCCCGTCAAGTTCCAGACCTACCTGTTCTTTGCCATCTACGTGATCATCGCCGCCATCATCGGCGTGATCGCCCGCATCATGGCGAGCACCATCCGGGGCCGCAAGCAGGACCGTGCGCGTGCTGACATCACGCGCACGCTCGACATGATCCCCGATCTTATTTTCACCGCCAGGGATCTTCACCTGGGCACGCTGACCAAACCCGAGCGCCAGCGCGACGCCGCCGCCATCCTGCTGCGCAAGCACGACCTGGGCTCCAACACCATCTCGGTAGCCGTTTACGACCTGACCAACGACAATACCCTCGCCACCATTGCCGAGGAAATCGAGGTCTTCCGCCGCGCCGGCATGTTCAGCCGCATCCGGGATCTCAACCTCCGCTATGAGGAACACATCGAAGCGGCGCTGACCCAACTCCAGGGCTATTCGGGCGAAATCGCCGATCTGCTGCGGGAACGCCTGCAGGGCATTGCGCCCAACCAGGACGAAGGGCTCGCCCGTGGCGACCACTTCATAAGCCAGATCTATGCCGCCGCCCACCAGGAAGACCTCTCCCTGATGACGCTGGAGGACGTGGAAGACATGCTGGGTCTGGCCTTTGAGCTGCTCAGCGGGCGCGAGATCACGCGCCTGACCATCGACTACGAGGGCGACTGGCAGCTCGCCCGCGCACTGGACGAGCTGGAACGCTGGCATAACGCCTACCGCCAGGTGAAGGCCTCGGCCGTGCTCTACCTGCGCGAGCTTGCCTACTTCCTGATCGAGACCCGCCTGACGCCACTGGATACCAGTATCCTGGATGCGGACACCGATACCCTGCTCCAGGAGACCAGTAACGCGCTGACCCGCCTGGTGGGACGGCTGCGCTGGTCCGGACAGGACGAACTGCAGACCAACCGCCGCGCCGTGCGCAACCTGCGCATGGCACTGCGCTACGCCAAGCTCACCCGCCAGTCCGTAGCGCGCCTGCAGGACCGTTACGTACGCTATGTGCGGGCCCTGGAACGCTGGGCGCTGTTGCGTGAGCGCCTGTTTGAGAACGAAAGCCTGGCGCAACCCGGCGAGGGATTGCGCATCCGGGAAAGCATCATAGCGCTCAATGATGAGCAGAAACTGGAATTCGCCCGCCAGTTTGTACGCTATCTGAACGACCACGAGATTGAACCCGGCAATATGGGCGTCCTGCGACACCATTCGCCGCTGTCCGTACAGCACGCCAAGCACCTGGCTATACGGGTGCTTCTGGTCCTCCGGCCGCTGATCGAGCTGGATAACCCCAGTGTCCAGCGGGCGCTGGAAAGCAGCCGTGGCGCCTACCTGGAGGGACTGGAAATGGGCTTCAGCGCGGATGCCAAGGCAGGGCTGGGCTCAGCCGTGGTCAAGGAGCTTTCGGATAATCAGGGCCCCGCGGCCGAACTCATTGCCCTGCGCCTGACCAAGCTCTACCGGATGCCGCTTTCCCCAAAGGTCCGGAATTTCCTGGTCGAGCACTACGGGGCGAACCCGGACCGTCTCCAGTTCATCTCGGACTCGGCACGGGATGACGAACAGGACGACGCGCCCCCCATTCCCCATGCCCCTGCCATGGTCCACAGTTACGAGGAATGGCGGGCCCCCATTGAGGCGGCGGAAGGGTTGCTGGGGCAGCTGCTCAGGCAGGTGGAGAACAGCTGAGCAGCCACCCGGTCAGGGTTAGCCCTCCAGAAGCTCGAAGGTCATGCCGGCAGCGCTCTGCAGACGCTCGAAAAGCGGGCCATCCAGAGCTGTGGCGGGCGTCCAGAAGCCGCCTCCAACCTGTTCGCGGTCAATATCCCGGGCCAGGCACACACCAGCCTGGCCAAGCATCCTGGAGGTGGCACCATAGCCGGGATCGCGATCCCCGGTCACCTTGCCACGAAGCGTCTCGCCGGCCTCGGTTTCACCCAGGAAGCGCAGATCGAAGAACCCTTTCTCGCGCGCCTCACGGGATGGGCCCTGACCGGGCTTGGGCACCACGAACCGCTCCAGCAGCCAGCGTGTCGGGGCCATGGATGCCCCCAGCATAAAGCCGGCCATAGCCCCGGTCATGCCCCAGCCGGAGACACGCCCCTTGAGCCCCTTGCCCATCATCACTGCCTCGTCATAACGGAAGTCTCCCCCATAAGCCTTGCCGGAGAGCGCGTTCGAACGATGGACCACGCGCGTGTTGATGGCCGCCATGACAAAAGGCGCTGTCCAGGCCTGGAAGTCCGGATCGTACTCCGCCTTCTTGACCGTATGCTGACGGGCCGTAAATCCGTGGTTTGCGGGACAGATGGAATAGGGGTTGGCCAGCTCCCGCCGCAACTCCGGATTGGACGACGCTTCCTTGACCACATTGAGAAGGCTGGCAACGGTGCCGCCGGACAGCTCCCCCTTGGCAGCCTTGACCCGCATGCTGACGCGGGTCAACGGCTTACCGAAACGCGCCTGCGCCTGCTGCTGCATGAACCAGACGCCCATGTCCGAAGGGATGGAATCAAAGCCACAGCAGTTCACGATGCGGGCCCCCGAGGCCTGCGCCGTCACCTCATACTGCTGGATCATCTCGCGGAGCCATTGAACCTCACCGGTCAGATCGCAGTAATCAGTGCCGTTCTCGGCGCAAACCCGCACCAGGGGCTCGCCGTACAGCGCGTACGGGCCGACGGTGGAAATGACCACGCGGGTGCCTTCACACATGGCCTTCAGCTGCGCCTCATCCGAGGCATCCGCGACAATCACGGGCAAATCCGCCGCCATGGAGCCCAGCTCGGAGCGCAGCGCTTCCAACTTGTGCTCCGAGCGCCCGGCGATGGCCCAGGTCAGGTCTTCTCCCACCCCAAAGGTACGCAAGAGGTATTCCGAGAGAATACGCCCCACGAAACTGGTCGCGCCGAAGACAACAACGTCGTATCCGCTCTGGTTCATCATGATTTCCCTGTGACGGTTTCCGTAAAACGCCTATGAAGGCAACTGTTGTGATGATACGCCCAACAGGCCACTGGATGACACCGGGTAGAGCAGCTACTCTATCCCTTTCTCTGGGATGAGGGTCTCAAATGACAAAACGCTGTTTCCCGCTACTGGCCCTGCTACTGACCGTTGCGCTCCTGGAGGGGTGTGCCGGGATCCAGCAGTCCTTCCACGATGCCGCTATCGGTTATGAAACCAGCGCGGCCGGCCTGGAACCCCAGACCCTGGCTTTCGACTACGGGGAACTGCGGATCCTGCGCACGCCCGAACTGAAAGGGGATCGGCCTACCCTGGTACTGGTCCATGGCTTTGGCGCCAACAAGGAGAACTGGCTGAAGCTGGGGCAGGCACTCAAGGGCGAGTACAACATGGTTGCCCCGGACCTTCCGGGCCACGGCGACAGCGTTCAGAACCCCGACCTTTCCTACCGCATTCCGCGCCAGGCACAGCGGCTGGTGCGACTGATGGACCGCCTCAATATTGAACGGGCCCATCTCGCCGGCAACTCCATGGGTGGGGCCATTGTGGCGGTGGCGGCAGCCGAGCATCCCCAACGGGTAGCCAGTCTCACCCTTATGAATAACGCCGGTATCCATGAACACCCGGCTGAATTGGACCAACGCCTGGCCAAGGGCGAGAACCCGTTGATCCTGGAGGCTCCCTCGGACTACGACGAACTGATGGCCTTCGCCATGAACGAGCCCCCATTCATTCCCTGGCCCGTCAGTGCCGTGATGGCCCGGGAAGCCTATAAGCACCGCCACATCAACCAGGCGATCTTCGCCGATTTGGAAGCGGACCGGGAGCAGGATTTCCGACGGATCCTGAACCGTATCCAGGCCCCCACCCTAGTCCTCTGGGGCGCCGATGACCGCATCATCGATGCCGCGAACGCGCCCCTGGTGGCCGACGCCATTCCAGACAGCCGCCTGAAAATACTGGAGGACATTGCGCATATGCCCATGATCGAGGCGCCGGAGAAAACCGCCGAGTTGATGCGGGCGTTGATTCAGGAGACAGCGACCCCAACTGAAAGCGAAGGGCAATCTGCAACCAACCCCGAGCCTGGATCCTGAATTCAGACCAACTACGGGTCAAAGACCGATCGTTGCGTCTCGCTCGATCTCAGAAGCGTGTCCGCCCCCGCAACAGGACCTGGACCTGGTCGATGCGGTCGGTCCGGTCCAGCGGCCAGGCGACATCCAGGTGGAGCATGCGCTGTACCTCGATCCGGCTGGAGGCCAGGCGGAGCCCGAAGCCGACATCTTTCAGCACCCCCTCATCCGGTCCCGGATGGCGGCCATCATCGAACCAGGCCCGCCCGGCTTCCGCGAACACAACGCCACCAACCCGGAACAGCTTGAACGGATGCCAGTCCGGGAAATACCGCCGCTCCAGCGTCCACTGGGCCCGCCGGTTGCCCTGCTGGTAGTCGCTGGGATATCCCCGCAGCCCGCTATTGCCGCCAATCAGAAGCTGGCGATCCGCCGTGAGATTGTGTGCTGCGGTCATGGATAGGTGGCTGTACCAGCTGTTCCAGGGCACCGTTCCGCCATGAAAGTACGTCAGGCTGAGCGTTCCCCGCAGGTTCTCAAAGCGGCTTGCGTCCAACCTATAGGTGCCGCTCTGGCTGATGCCGTAACGGGCGTAGGTCGTATTCGTCGCCAGCAGTGCGTCCCGGAAGTCCAGGTTCACCACCACCCGTTCATCGCTGGCCCCCAGCCCGGGTGAGGAATAGCCCAGCTCCGTGCGCCACACGAACCCATCGCGCACGTCCTCCACCCGCTGAAGGCGCGTGAGATTCACCATCTCCCGGAACCGGTTCTGGCGGAGGTCAAACCCGATCCAGGGATAGCTCAGGGTGCGGTTCGCTGGCAGCCTATCCAGGGCCGGCCCTTGTGCGAGCCGCTCAAAGCTCAACGCTTCGTAGCGATACCCACCCAGAAGCCGCAGCTGGCGGTCATGGCGCTCCGCAAGACGCCACCCCCAGTCAATGCTGGCGTAATCCCGGCTGCGCCGATAGTCGGCAATGGCCTCGGCTCCCACAAAGCGGGATTCCTCCCGCACATCGTCCACTCCCCTCAGACCAATACGCCAGTCAGCCTGTTCACTGTAGAAAGGCCGTTCCAGATAGGCGCTGCGGCCACGACCATCGCTGCGCTCATCGTAGGAAAAGCCGGTCCGCCAGTGGGAACCAAACACATTGGGATCATCAAAATCCAGGCTGGTTTCGGTCCGGTCCGGATCACTGGTCTGGGAGATGCTGAGCTGTTTGCCGGATCCCAGAAAGTTCGGGTCGGAAATGCCGGCATTGGTGGTGTTCTCGCCCCCGGAGCGGGAAACCCCGAAACTCGGCAGCAGCGTCCAGGTGTCCCGGGCCAGCACGCTGACCTCCACCTCCTGGCCACAGACCCGCGTTACGCCAACCCAGGCGGCAGTCAGGTAATCCCGCTGGCGCAGGATGCGCTCGGATTCGGCGAGCATGCCCGGGGCATAGGGATCACCCTGTTCAAAGACCAGCTGCGCCCGCAGTGCGGAGGGCCAAGTCGGCGTATTCAGGGCGTTCAGCGTGCGGTAAAGGAGGTTATCCTGTTCCGGATCGCTGGTATCGAAAATGGGGCGCCGCTGGATGCGGATACGGCCAATACGGGCCCCTTCCGGAATCACCAGGTCAGTCTGGCGAGCCAGCTGATCGCGGGGCTTGTCGAGGTCTATGGATCCAGGCTGGACCTCGCTTGCCACACAGCCCCCGGACCCGGTCTGAGCCAGGACGCCAGCGCTGAAAAGAACACTTCCCAGAGCCGCCAGAAGTGCCGCGGGGGCGGTGCCGGCCTCATTGCGATCAACCATACCCCGGAACTATAGCGCTTGCGGGCGGCTGCGTCAGTGGGAAAAGAAACCGTCCAGAGCGTCGAGAACGTCAGCCAACCGGTTCACGCCTGTTACCTGCATGCCCTCGGGCGGACGCTTGGGCACATTGGCCGAGGGCACCAGGGCCTTGCCGAAGCCGTGCTTGGCCGCCTCCATGATGCGCTCCTGGCCGCTGGGAACGGGGCGGATCTCACCGGAGAGCCCCACTTCACCAAAGATGACCAGATCCCTGGGCAGGGACCGGTCACGGAAGGAGGAGATAATGGCGGACAGTAAGGCCAGGTCCGCGGTGGTTTCCGCGACCTTCACACCTCCCACCACGTTCACAAACACATCCTGATCGCCGCAGTGAAGCCCGCCATGGCGGTGCAGAACCGCCAGCAGCATGGCCAGCCGGTTCTGGTCCAGCCCCACCGCAACCCGGCGAGGGTAACCGCCCTGGCTGTCGTCCACCAGCGCCTGGATCTCAACCAGCAGCGGCCGTGTTCCTTCCCAGACCACCATGACCACACTGCCGGGCGCCGCCTCCGTGCCACGGTTCAGGAAAATGGCGCTGGGATTGCGCACCTCACGCAGGCCCTGCTCCAGCATCGCGAACACGCCCAGCTCATTCACGGCACCAAACCGGTTCTTGATGCCGCGCAGCGTGCGGTAACGGCTGTCGCTGTCGCCCTCCAGCATCAGGGAGGCATCGATCATGTGCTCCAGAACCTTGGGGCCAGCCAGAGCGCCATCCTTGGTCACATGGCCCACCAGGAACAGCACCACCCCACTCTGCTTGGCAAAGCGGGTCAGCGTTGCGGCACTCTCGCGCACCTGGGAGACGGACCCCGGGGCGGATTCCACGTCCGCCACATGCATAACCTGGATACTGTCCACCACCATGATGGCTGGCTTCTCGTCGCTGGCAACTTCCAGCATCCGTTCCACGCCGGTCTCGGAGAGCATGCGCACACCCCGCGCGGACAGCTCCAGGCGTTTGGCTCGCAGCGCCACCTGTTGCAGGGATTCCTCGCCGGTCACATAGAGTACGGACTGGGAGCGGGCCAGCTCACACAGCACCTGCAGCAATAGCGTGCTCTTGCCGGCGCCGGGATGACCGCCAAGCAGTACGGCGGATCCAGCTACAAGCCCGCCGCCGAGAACCCGGTCGAACTCGGCAATACCAGTGGGAATGCGGGGTTCCTCGGTGAGGTCAATGTCATCCAGGGACTGGATGGCCGCACGCTGCCCGGTGTAGCCGGCAAACCGGCTCTCCCGGGCCTCGCCAGCGGTGTCGCCGCCAACGCGTACCTCCGTGAGCGTATTCCAGGCGCCACAGGCGCCGCACTGGCCCTGCCACTTGCTGTACTCCGATCCGCAGTCGCCACAGACGTAGGCCGTGCGTGCCTTGCTCCGCTTACTCATTGACGCCTTCCCAGCGCTCAGCGGGCGCTGAACTCATGGACGGCGTCGATCATGACCTTTGCCTTATCCGGATCCACATCAAGATGCACCCCGTGCCCGAGGTTGAAAACATGGCCGGACCCGGTGCCGTACTCACTCAGGATCCGTTCCACTTCGCTGCGGATCACGTGATCCGGCGCATACAGTGTGGAAGGGTCCAGATTGCCCTGCAGCGCCACCCTGTCGCCCACACGGTGGCGGGCCTCGCCCAGGTTGGTGGTCCAGTCCAGCCCCAGGCAATCAGCGCCGCAACCGGCCATGGTTTCCAGCCACTGGCCGCCGTTCTTGGTGAACACGATCACCGGAATCCGACGGCCATCGTTCTCCCGGATCAACCCATCAACGATGCGCTGCATGTAATCCAGCGAGAACGCCTTGTAAGCGTGCGGACTCAGCGCTCCGCCCCAGGTATCAAAGATCTGGACCACCTGGGCCCCCGCCCGGATCTGGGCATTCAGGTAGTCGGTCACCGCTGTGGCCAGCTTGTCCAGCAGGGCATGAAGCACTTCCGGGGACTCCATCATCAAGCGCTTGATACCCCGGAAGTCCTTGCTGGAGCCACCTTCCACCATATAGGTGGCCAGCGTCCAGGGACTACCCGCAAAACCGATCAGTGGCACCCGGCCATTGAGCTCCCGGCGGATGGTGGCAACCGCCTTCATGACATAGCCCAGATCCCGCTCCGCATCCAGCTCAGGCAGAGCGGCCACATCCTCGGCCGTGGTCACGGTTTTACGGAAACGCGGTCCCTCGCCCGTGACAAAGTGCAGCCCCAGGTCCATGGCCTCCGGGATGGTGAGGATGTCCGAGAACAGAATGGCGGCATCCAGGTCGAAACGCTCAAGCGGCTGGAGGGTTACTTCACAGGCCAGGCTGTCGTCCTGGCACAGGGCAAGAAAACTGCCCGCCTGTTCGCGTACGCGACGGTATTCGGGCAGATAGCGCCCGGCCTGGCGCATCATCCAGACCGGGGTGGCATCCACAGGCTCGCCGGCGATGGCGCGTAACAGCCTGTCGTTTTGAAGTGGGGTCATCAAATGTCCAGATAGTCCATGATGCCGTCGGCGGCTTTACGCCCCTCGGCCACGGCCGTGACGACCAGGTCCGAGCCGCGAACCATGTCGCCGCCGGCAAAGATTTTAGGGTTTGACGTCTGGTAAGGGTACTGGCTCGTTTCCGGAGCCTGCACCCGGCCACCGTCATCGGTTTCAACAGCGTGCTCTTCAAACCAGTCCGAGGGACTGGGCCGGAAGCCGAAGGCCACCAGCACGGCGTCCGCCGGGATCACCTCTTCGCTGCCCGGTACCGCTTCCGGACGCCGGCGCCCGTTTTCGTCCGGGTCACCAAGCTGGGTCTGAACCACCTTCACACCTTCCACCCGCTCCTCGCCAATAATAGCAATGGGCTGGCGATTGAACATGAAGCGCACACCTTCTTCCTTGGCGTTGTAAACCTCCTTGCGCGAGCCCGGCATGTTGGCCTCATCCCGCCGGTACGCACAGGTTACGCTCGCCGCCTGCTGGCGGATCGCCGTGCGGTTGCAATCCATGGCGGTGTCACCACCTCCCAGCACAACCACGCGCTGGCCCTTCAGGTTAATGAAGCGGTTGTCCTCGCTGTCAAAGCCAAGCCGGCGGTTGACGTTGGAGACCAGGTAAGGAAGCGCCTCATAGACCCCCGGCAGTTCCTCGCCAGGGAAGCCCCCTTTCATGTAAGTATAGGTGCCCATGCCCATGAACACAGCATGGTATTGCTCAAGAAGCGCCTCGATGGCCACATCCGTGCCCACATCCACGCCCAGGCGGAACTCAATGCCCATCCCCTCGAAGACTTCCCGACGGGTGCGCATCACGTGCTTTTCCAGCTTGAATTCGGGAATGCCAAAGGTCAGCAGTCCGCCGATTTCAGGGTAACGGTCATAGACAACCGGCTTGACGCCGTTGCGTGCGAGTACGTCGGCGCAGGACAGCCCAGCGGGACCGGCACCGATCACTGCTACCTTATAGTCGGTCCACTCGACCTTCGACAGGTCCGGGCGCCAGCCCAGGGCAAAGGCGGTGTCCGTGATGTATTTCTCCACAGAACCGATGGTTACGGCGCCAAAACCGTCATTGAGGGTACATGCCCCCTCGCAGAGCCGGTCCTGCGGGCATACCCGGCCACAGACCTCGGGCAGCGAATTGGTCTCATGGCACAGCTCCGCCGCTTTGAGGATGTTGCCCTCAGAGACCAGCTGCAGCCAGTTCGGAATGTAGTTATGGACCGGACACTTCCATTCACAGTAAGGGTTACCGCAATGCAGGCAACGATGGGACTGTGACGCCGCCTCCTGTTCACGGAAGGGCTTGTAGATCTCACCGAATTCCTGCCGCCGGGTATTCACAGCGACCTTTTCCGGATCGCAGCGCCCTACCTCGATGAACTGGAACTTGTTGTTCAGTCGTTCAGCCATGAATCGTCCTCAACTCAGAATTCCTCAAAACCGGATGCCCGCCGCGCTTACTCCGGGCGGGCGCGAGTGCTTTCAAGCAGGCCCTTGAGGCTGGCCGCCTTGGGCTTAACCAGCCAGAAGGCACCGATGTACTCATCCAGGTGTTCGAGGATATGCTGGCCCCAGGCGCTTCCCGTGGCCTCGACATGTTCGCGGATAACGCTGCGCAGGTGATTCCGGTACGGCTCCATGTGCTCGCTGGAGATGCGGTGAATCTCCACCAGCTCGTGGTTGTACTTGTCCACGAAGTTGCGGCTCTCATCAAGTACATAGGCAAAACCGCCCGTCATACCGGCACCGAAGTTCTGCCCGGTATCCCCCAGCACGGTGACCAGGCCGCCGGTCATATACTCACAGCAATGGTCCCCGGCACCCTCAACGACCGCGTGGGTCCCGGAATTGCGCACCCCGAAGCGCTCACCAGCCATCCCGGCGGCGAACAGCTTGCCGCCCGTTGCCCCGTAGAGACAGGTATTACCAATGATGGCCGTTTTCTGGGTCTTGAACCGGCTGGATGCCGGCGCCCTGAGGCGGATACTGCCACCGGTCATGCCCTTGCCCACGTAATCGTTAGCATCGCCTTCCAGGTTCAGGTGTAGACCCCCCGGATTCCAGACGCCGAAGCTCTGGCCGGCCGAGCCGGTCAGGTTCACGGTGATGGGCGCGTCCACCATCCCCTGGCTGCCATGAACGGTCGCGATTTCGCCCGCCACACGGGCAGCGATGGAACGGTCGCAGTTGCTGATGCGGTACTCAAAGGTACCACCCCGCTTCTCTTTGATGGCGGGAAGCATGTCGGCAACCATCCGCTCCGCCATCTCGCCCGGATCGAACGGGGTGTTCTTCTCAACCATGCAGTGCTGGGGCTTATCCGCCGGGATATGGCTGTTGTCCAGCATCCGCGTCAGGTTGAGGTTTCGCTGGCGCGGTGTCTCTCCGGGCAGCAGCTCCAGCAGGTCGGTGCGCCCCACCAGTTCCTCAAAAGTGCGCACGCCCAGCATTGCCATCCACTCACGAGTCTCCTGAGCAATGAACCGGAACAGGTTCATGACCATTTCAACGGTGCCCTGGAAGTGCTCGGAACGCAGGCGCTCGTCCTGCGTGGCCACACCAGTGGCGCAATTGTTGAGGTGACAGATCCGCAGGTACTTGCAGCCCACGGCCACCATCGGCAGCGTACCAAAGCCGAAGCTTTCGGCACCGAGGATGGCTCCCTTGACGACGTCCAGGCCAGTCTTGAGCCCGCCATCGGTCTGCAGCCGGACCTTGTCGCGCAGGTCGTTGGCGCGTAGCGCCTGCTGGGCCTCGCTCAGACCCAGCTCCCAGGGCGAGCCGGCGTAATGGATGGACGTCAGCGGACTGGCGGCTGTGCCCCCATCGTAACCGGCGATCGTGATCAGGTCCGCATAGGCCTTGGCAACACCAGCAGCCACCGTTCCCACGCCGGGTTCGGATACCAGCTTGACCGACACCAGCGCTTTCGGATTGACCTGCTTGAGATCAAAAATGAGCTGTGCCAGGTCCTCAATGGAGTAGATGTCATGGTGCGGGGGCGGCGAGATCAGGGTAACCCCAGGCACCGAGAACCGCAGGCGCGCGATCAGCTCATTGACCTTGCCACCAGGCAGCTGGCCTCCCTCGCCCGGCTTGGCGCCCTGAGCCACCTTGATCTGCATCACGTCCGCCTCGCGCAGGTATTCGGCGGTGACGCCGAAGCGCCCGGACGCCACCTGCTTGATCTTGGAACGCTTCTCGGTGCCATAACGGGCCGGGTCCTCACCCCCCTCACCGGAGTTGGAGCGCCCGCCAAGGCGGTTCATCGCCACCGCCAGTGCCTCGTGCGCCTCGGGTGAGAGCGCACCCAGGGACATGGCGGCGGTATCAAAACGGGTGTAAAGGTTCTCCGCCGGCTCCACTTCCTCCAGCGGCACAGGCGTGGTGTCCTTGCGGAACACCATCAGGTCTCGCAGCGTGGCCACCGGCCGGTGATTGACCAGCCCGGCGTATTCCTGGTAACGCCCATAGTCGCCCGAGGTCACGGCTTCCTGGATGGTACGGATCACATCCGGGTTATAGGCGTGGTACTCCTGGCCGTGCATGTACTTCAGGAAGCCGCCCGGCGGAATCGGCTTGCGCGATTTCCAGGCGAGATCCGCCAGCACCTCCTGATCCTGCTGGAAGTCGTAGAAGGTGGCACCCTGGATGCGGCTGGTCACACCGGTGAAGCACAGGTTGACCACCTCGTCTGAAAGGCCGACAGCCTCGAAAAGCTGGGCGCCCCGATAGGAGACAATGGTCGAGATCCCCATCTTGGAGAGGATCTTCATCAGCCCCTTGTTGATGCCACGCCGGTAATTGTTCTTGGCATCAATGGGATCCATCATCAGCTCGCCACTGCTGACCAGGTCATTGAGGACCTGATAGGCCAGATACGGATACACCGCCGTCGCACCGAAGCCAAACAGCACGGCGAAGTGATGAGGGTCCCTTGCCCAGCCGGTCTGGACAATCAGGTTGGCGTCACTGCGCAGCCCCCTGGCCACCAGATGGTGGTGAACCGCACCGGTCGCCATCATGGCGTTGATCGGCAGTTCGCCCTTTTGAAGGCCCTTATCGCTGAGGACCAGGAGCACCTTGCCATTGCGTACCGCTTCAGCGGCTTCCTCCCGCACCGCTTCCAGCGCCTTTTTCAGGCCCAGTTCGGGCCGATAGATCAGGCGGATGCGATGGACCTCAAACCCAGGCCGGTTATTTTCCTCAAGACGCGCGAACTTGGCGGGGGACAGCACCGGCGTGGACAGGATGATCCGGTTGGCATGCTCGGGGGTTTCCTCGAACACATTGCGTTCGGCCCCGATGCAGGTCTCGAGAGACATGACAACGGATTCACGCAGGGGATCAATCGCCGGGTTGGTGACCTGCGCGAACTGTTGCCGGAAGTAGTCCGCCACATGGCGCACCCGGCTGGACAGAACCGCCATGGGCGTGTCATCGCCCATGGAACCCACCGCTTCCTGGCCACTTTCCCCCAGCGGCCGCAGCACCTGATCACGTTCTTCAAACGAGATCATGAACATCTTCTGGTAGGTCTTGAGCTCATCCTCTTCCATCAGCCCGAACGTCTGGCTGCTTTCATGGAGGAGGGTGGACTCGATCCGCAGTGCGTTTTCGCGCAGCCACTGCTTGTAGGGGCGTGCGTTTTTCAGGCGTTCGTTAACGTCCTCGGTCCCGAGCACCTCGCCGGCTTCGGTGTCGATGGCCAGAAGCTGGCCGGGGCCGATACGGCCCTTGGCCACCACGGACGCCGGATCATACTCCCAGACCCCGATTTCAGAAGCGACCGTTATCAGGCCATCATCGGTTTCAACCCAGCGAGAGGGGCGGAGCCCGTTGCGGTCCAGCATGCATACGGCGTAGCGCCCATCCGCCATGACCATGCCGGCCGGCCCGTCCCAGGGCTCCATGTGCATGGAGTTGTATTCATAGAAGGCACGCAGGCCGGCATCCATGCTATCCACATTCTGCCAGGCCGGCGGCACCATCATGCGCAGGGCCCGGAAAATGTCCATCCCTCCGGCCAGCAGCAACTCCAGCATGTTATCCATGGCGGAAGAGTCCGAGCCGGTGCGGTTGACCAGTGGCTGCAGCTCCTCCAGATCCGGCAGGTTCGGGCTGCTGAACTTGGATCCCCGGGCCACCGCCCAGTTCCGGTTGCCTTCAATGGTGTTGATCTCACCATTGTGCGCCAAAAGGCGGAAGGGCTGGGCCAGGGGCCACCTGGGCGCGGTGTTGGTGGAGAACCGCTGGTGGAAAACGCACACGGCGGTTGCCATGTCCGGATCGCTCAGGTCCGGATAGAACATCGGCAGGTCCACGGGCATCATCAGGCCCTTATAGGACAGCGTCCGGTTGGAGAGACTGCAGACGTAGAAGTCCGGATCGTCCTCCAGGTCAATCTCGGCGCGACGGCGCCCAACGAACAGAGCCACCCCCAGCCGCTCCGCGTCCACCGAGCCGGGTGTTACAAACACCTGCTCGATCGCCGGCAGCGCATCCAGTGCCATCTGGCCCAGACATTCAGTGTTGGTCGGCACCGTACGCCAACCGACAACCGTCAGTCCCTCGCCCGCCAGGCGCGATTCCAGAACGGAGCGGGCCCGGGCAGCACGCTCCGGGTCATGGCTGAGAAAGATCTGGCCCACACCATAGTCCGCGCCCAGGTCAGCACCCAGGTCCTGCTTGGCCACCTTGCGGAGAAAGGCATCCGGACGGTTCAGAAGAAGGCCGCAACCGTCGCCTGTCTTGCCGTCGGCGGCAATGCCACCACGGTGGGTCATGCAGGTCAGCGCATCTATGGCCGTGTTCAGGAGCTTATGGCTGGCTTCACCCTGCTTGTGGGCAATCAGGCCAAAACCACAGTTGTCCCTGTATTCACCGGGCTGGTACAAACCTGTCATCATAGCAGTCTCTCTTTGGAGATTCTTCTAATACAAAGACTTAAACAATACCCTCCGGCATTTTTCAGCCTTCGTGTTTGGTAAAAGGGCTACCTAGTCTACACGCGCGCAAAAATCCGCTCAAATAATTGAGTCTCGGAACAACTAGCAAGGCAGGTTTTTATAGCGTTTCAGCCTAAAGGTCGTCGTAATCCCGCGGCCAGGGGTTGAGTGCCTTTACCGGCTCCGGTAACGACTCAATCGCCGCACGGGCGGCATCCCGGCTCGGATAGGTCCCTTGGACCACGATGAACCAAGGCTTGCCTTTGTGGCGCGTCCGGGTATAGACCGCATCCTCCACCTCGTATTCATCCATGAATTCTAGGGCAGTGGATTCGTTGAAACTACCCAGAAGCTGAAGTGTATAGGCGCCCTCAGCCTGTTCCCGATACCAGCTTGCCTTACGGAAGCGCCCAGGCCTGCGAGGACGGAATCCCTTGACCTCTTGCTCTCCCGCATCTCCGGTTTCAGCCCCGGCTCCAGCCTCACTGGAATCTGTATCGACCTCAGGCTCAGGCTCGGGCTCAGATTCAGGCCCCGAGCCTGACTCTTCTGGCAAAGGCGCGTCACTGACCGGGACTGGCAGGGGCGAGACATCCAGAAGCGGCTCCGCCCTGGCACGCTCTATGCGACCCGCCTTGACCCCCGGCCCTTCTTCCGCCTGTTCTGTTTCCGTGATGACTTCCCGTACCTTTTCGACCTCGTCAAGCGCCGCCTCAGAGGACGGCTCTGTGATCACCTCCGCATCATCCCCGCCGCCGGAACCGTTCCCTTCGCCTCCATACTGCAAGGACACTGTAATGACGCTGATCCCCAGAGCCAGAAGCGCCAGACCCGCCCACAATCGCCAGGGCAAGCGCCTCGCTCCCGCCGCTGACGCTCGTTGCGCTCCGGAATCATGGTGAGGCCGGGCCTGTGCCGGACTACCGGCAAGAATCCCTGGTGCCACCTGTCTTATGGCGCGCAGATTGCCACCACTCTGCTGTTGGATACGACGAATAGCACTGTCGGTGAGCATTGGTGTCGCGTCCTCGCCCACATGGTCAAAACTGGCATGGATGAAATGACGAACATCCTCTTCCTGCAGCGGGGGCAGCGCAGCCTCATGCACAATGGCACTGCGGGCGGGATCAGTCAGAGGCCTGCGGCGAGCCAGCTCTGGCGTCCCCGCCAGAACGAGCACTGCGGCCTGGCCTGTATCGCTGGCCGCAAAACCATCCACCAGAGCCTCTAGGGCCTCATCGCCCAGGGCATCCGCATCATCCACCACCAGCACCCAGCGCCGGTCCCTCTCAGCCTGGCTGGCACTCCACTGGAAAAAGGCCCGGGCGGCTTGGTCGGGTGCCATCCCCACAAGCGCCTGCCCGCTGAGACGGGAGAGGATACCGGGTACTGCCGAGGCCTCCGAAAGGCTTTCCGCGCGCAGACGATGAACGGCAAGGCGGTGGGCAGCGTTACGGGCCAGCTCGGCCAGAAGCCGGCTCTTGCCAGCTCCAGTTTCGCCCGTAACCAGGAGGACCATGTCCCCAAAAGCGACCAGGTGTCCCAGGGTATCCAGTTGATGCTGGCGCTGGGCCCCGGTAAAGAAGAAGCCCGGGCTCTCGGCGAAGGGATCAGCCGCGCCCTGCCCCGCCTGCTCACTCATGGTTCAATCCAGTGGATGGCAGAAATGGTTGAGGGTGGCCTCAAAAGCCTCGGGGTCAAAATCCTCGGTGACGAAAGCGTCCCCCAAGGCCCGCATCAGCACCAACCGGACGCGACCACTGACGTTTTTCTTATCCACCTGCATCAGGGCCCTGAAATGCACCGGCGACATTCCCTCGGGCGGATTCACGGGCAACCGCGCACGGATCAGAAGCTGGCGGACACGCACAGAGTCATTATAGTTCAAGTACCCCAGGCGTTCGGACAGATCGGTAGCCATCATCATCCCCGCAGCCACCGCTTCCCCATGCAGCCATTCACTGTAGCCCGTGTGGGTTTCAATGGCGTGACCAAAGGTATGCCCCAGGTTCAGCAGGGCCCGCTCGCCGGATTCACGCTCATCGTCTGCAACGATCACCGCCTTGCACTCACAGGAACGGCGGATGGCCTCCTTCAGGGGCCCGGGCTGCATCGCCATCAGGTGATCCATGTGCTCTTCCAGCCAGGAAAGGAAGTCCGCATCCCGGATAAGCCCGTACTTGATCACCTCCGCCATACCCGCGGCCATTTCCGTCGGCGGCAGCGAACTCAGCGTCAGTGGATCCGCCACCACAAGGCGTGGCTGGTGGAAAGCACCGATCATATTTTTACCCTGGGGATGATTGATGCCGGTCTTGCCACCCACTGAGGCATCCACCTGGGCCAGAAGCGTGGTCGGAATCTGGATGAAAGCGACACCACGCTGCCAGGTGGCCGCGGCAAATCCGGTCATATCACCAATCACGCCGCCACCCAGCGCTACCAGCGTAGTGCGGCGCGTGTGCTGTTTCTCGATCAACACATCAAAGATACGGTTGAGCGTTTCCCAGGACTTGTAACGCTCGCCATCCGGAAGGATCACGTTATCCACCTGGCAGCCCGGGAAACTGGCACGGGCCTGCTCCAGATAGAGCGGCGCCACGGTCTCGTTGGAGACAATCAACACCCTCTCGCCCGCAGCCCAGGGACTGAGATCCATGGTTCCGAGGCTGCCTTCCTCAATCACGATGGGGTAGCTGCGCTCCCCCAGCTCAACGTTCAGATGATCCTGTTTCGGTTGCATGCACCTGTCCTTCCGATTCATCAAGAACCCGCGAGATATGGCGTACCAGGTGTCGGGGGCCGCGCTGGCTGCCTTCCACGGTCAGGTCCGCAATGGCCTGATAGAGCGGGTCCCGCTCTTCAAATAACCGCTCCAGAACCCCCCGCGGGTCCGGGTTCTGTAACAGGGGCCGGTTCCGGTCCATACGCGTACGCTCATACTGCAGGTCCGGGGTCACCCGCAGGTAGACCACGAAACCATCCGTCATCCGGCGTCGATTTTCCGGCCTGAGTACGGCGCCTCCACCTGTGGCAAGCACAATACCAGACTCACCAAGCAGCTCATCAATCAGCCGGCTCTCCCGATCCCGGAAGCCGGCCTCGCCTTCCACATCGAAAATCCAGGGGATATCCGCGCCGGTCCGCTCTTCCAGCTCCCGGTCACTATCGTAGAAACGGTAACCAAGTGAGCGGGCCAATTGACGCCCCACGGTACTCTTGCCCGCCCCCATGGGCCCAACGAGGATGATTCTTTCCGGCAGCGCCATAGCAGAAGGTCCGAGCACCCGCTCTCCAGTTCATGGAATGAGATTATCACAAAAGAAAAGCCACCCGCAGGTGGCTTTTCCATGGTCCCCAGGCACTGCGCCAATCAGTCAAGCACATTGCTCTCCATGATCTTGGGGGTCACGAAGATCAGCAATTCACTGCGCGAATCGGTCGTCTGTTCCTGACGGAACAGCGCGCCAAGGTAGGGGATATCACCCAGGAAGGGCGTTTTCAGGATGTTGGTGGCCATGGTGGATTCATAGATTCCCCCCAGAACCACGGTATCACCATCGCCCACCAGGACCTGGGTCTGTATCGAGTTGGTGTCGATACTCGGAATCCCCTGCGTAACCTCCCCACGGGAGTCCTTGTTCACCTCCAGGTCCATGATGATGTTGTCATCCGGCGTGATCTGGGGCGTAACGCTCAGGGACAGGACAGCCTCTTTGAATTCCACATCCGTGGCACCAGACGCTCCTGCTGACGTCTGATAGGGGATTTCTTCACCCGACTTGATACTCGCTTCCTGGCGATCCGCCGTGACCACTTTCGGCTGGGAGACAATTTCCGCTTCGCCGTCGGACTCCAGAGCGCTCAGCTCCAGATCCAGAAGGAATCCATCCCGGGTGAAGCCAATAGCCGCGGAGCTGGCATTACCGCTGGTGATGCCAAAATCAATGTTCATGTCGGAGGGGAAGTCACTGACACTGCCCGTACTTGAGCCAAGGCTGCCGCGGCTGGCGCCCACAGCGTACTCGCCATCGCCGGCTTCACCATCGCCACTGACGCCCCAGGCAACGCCAAGTTCACTGGACACATCCGTATTCGCCCGCACGATGCGCGCCTCGATAAGGACCTGGCGTACCGGTCGGTCCCAGAGATCAACCAGGTTCCGGATCTCTTCCAGCTTGGCCGCTGTTTCACGGACACTGATGGTATTCGTCCGGTCATCCGATGAAATGAAGCCTCGCTCCGAGATCAGTTCATCATCCTCGCGCAGCAGAGAAACGATGTCCCCGGCCTTGGCGTAGTTGACCTGGATGGTCTCCAGCTGGACCGGCCGGAGCTTTTCCATCTGACGCTCGGTCTCCAGCTCCTGACGCTCATACTCCGCTATTTCCTGGGCCGGCGCTACCAGCAGCACATTGCCCATCTTGCGTTTGTCCAGCCCCTTGGTCTGGAGGATGATGTCCAGTGCCTGATCCCAGGGGACGTTTTCAAGCCGCAGGGTGATGGATCCGGTGACCGTATCCGACGCCACCAGATTCAGACCAGTGAAATCCGCAATCAGCTGCAGCACAGAGCGGACCTCAATGTCCTGAAAGTTCAGCGACAGTTTCTCCCCATCATAAGGAAAGCGCTCCTCCTGGCGCTCCTTGGCTTCCTCTTTCGTCAGCTTCTGGACACTGAGCGTGAACTGGTCATCCGCCTGATAAGCGGCGTAATCATAGGTACCGGAAGCAGTCACCTCCACCAGTGTGCGTCCATCCTGGGTAAACGTATCCACCCGCTCCACCGGCGTCCCGAAATCGGTCACATCAAGGCGACGGCGCAGACGCTCCGGAAGCGCCACCTGGCCAAGGTCCATGCGGATCTTGCCGCCCTGTTTATCCATGTCCACGGATACCCGAGAACTGGAAAGATCCAGAACCACTTCACCCTTGCCTTCCGAGGTGCGGTTGAAATCCACGCCTTCCAGCGAGGCATCAGAGGCCGGTGCCACCGGCGCGCCAGCCACTGCCGGGGTGCTACCCTCCGAGGGCTCCTGAGCGCCACTGGCACCGGCATCAGACGCCTGCGTGGAACGACTCTTCTTATCGCCCACGGTCACAACCATCCGATTACCCTCGCGCTGAACCTCATGAGGCACCAAGCGCGTGAGATTGAAGACCAGGCGGGTACGCTCACCGCCCTCAACCACTCTCATGCTCTGGGCATTACCATCACCCAGATCGTAGGACCGCTGCTCAAGATTGTTGGTGACATTCATCAGGTCCAGCGTAATCCGTGCCGGGTCCTGAATGGTGTAGCCAGACGTCTCGGGCGGCTCGCCATCAAAACCAAGGACTACCTGGGTCCGGTCACCCGACAACGATGAAAAGTCAACATTCTTCAGCGTCTGGGCGCCAACACCCGTCGCGACGAGGGCCAGCGTACCAATCACCAGCAGTTTTTCCATTTGTTTCAGCATTGTGTGCCTCAGGCGGTTTTTCTGATTCCGTTTTGTGATCTGCATGACTGAACCCCGGCTCACTTTTGTTGCAGCGACAGTGTCCGGGGTCGCTTAACCCAACCGCCACTGCCATCGCCCACAATTTCACGCAGCCGGATGCCGGTTTCGGTCACCTGCTGCACGCGTCCATGATTCTGCCCCATGTAGTCACCGACAGTGACGCGGTGAATGCTTCCCTCGGCATCCCGTACCAGGGCGTAGAGCCGCCCCTCGTCCGAGCGCTGCAGCGAACCAACCATCGTCAGATTGCCGATTTCAAAGCGCTCCAGGGGCTCGGTCGGCCGGTTCTCGTCGGGCTTGATCTCCGACTCCGGTTCACCTTCATCCTCGTCCTCCCCCTCCAGCACTACTTCGGCCGGTGGCTCAAACGGTGAACGGCGATCGGAAGCCGAGTAAACGAACGCCTCGTATGCCTTGAACTCCGGCAGAGGCTCGATCTTCCCTTGAGGCTCATTGCGTTTCTTTTTCATGAACCTATCGAGGTCCTCATAGCCCTCACTCTGGGAGCAGGCCATGAGCAACAGGCTCAGCCCCATCAGCACCAGATATCGGGCGACTGCCGTTACCTTCATTGTTCGCCTCCTGCCCGGTACCGGTAGGTCTTGGCTACCATCTCCATACGCAGCTCATCGTTGTTATCCGAGCGACTGATCGAGAAATCATGCAGCGTCACGATCCGTGGCAGGCCAGCCACACTGCTCACGAATCCCGCCATCTCGTGGTAGTTGCCCCTTACCCGGATGTTGATCGGCAACTCCACATAGAAGTCCTTCTCAACCTCGTCCTGAAGGGCGAACTCCTGCAGGTCCAGGCCGCTGCTGAGTGCGGTATTCGTGATGTCCTCCAGCAGCCCCGGTACTTCGGTATCGCTGGGGAGCTGACGCACCAGGGCCCCGAAGGTCTCCTCCATCTCCACCATCTGCTGGCGGTAACGATCCAGGTTGGCTACACGGTAGGCCTTGCGCTCGTACTCCTGGCGCAGCTCCTGTTCCCGATCAGCTGCACGCTCCACTTCGGCATACAGATCCTTCACGAAGTACCAGTAGCCACCTCCCAGCACCAGGCCAAACACCAGAAGCAGGACCACCACCTTGACCGGCATCGGCCAGATGCCAATGTTGTTAACGTCCAGCTCGCTGACATCAAAGTTCTTGATGTTGTCTATTGTTTCCTGCCAGTTCACTCTTCCTGCTCCGATTCCGCTTCGTTGTCATCCGGGACCACCTGCTGAACGCTCAGATTGAACCGGCTGTAGCCGGACCGCTTCTCATCCGCGGCGGAGACATTGGTCAGGTTGGGCTCGGCAAACCAGTCCGAGCGCTCAAAGTTGCGCATCAGGCTTGAGATCCGGCTGTTGGATTCGGCCATCCCGACGATGGACACCTGCTCCCCGTCCTTCTCCAGCTCAGTGTAGAACAACCCGTCAGGAAGGGTCTGAACCATCTGGTCAAAGGCTCGCACGATGACGGGGCGCTGCCCCTGCAGATCCTGAATCACCTGCATGCGTGACAACAGCTCCTCACGGCGTTCCTTGAGGTCCTCAATCTCGGCGATCTTCTCCTCAAGGTCCTTCATGGCATTCTCAATGTACCTGTTGCGGGACTCCTGATGGTCAATCAGGCCCTGCACATGACTCTGCCAAAGGAATACCAGGCCAGCGCCAACAATCAGCGCGCCTGCAAGCATCACCAGGAACTGGCGCTGTTTCTCCGCCCTGAGCTCTTCCCGCCAGGGTCTAAGGTTAATGCGGGCCATCAGTCGAAACTCCTCATCGCCAAGCCGCAGGCGATCATCAAGGAGGGAGCGTCATTGCTCAACCCCGAAACGTTCACCTTGGACCCCACCGCCATGTCGGCAAAGGGGTTAGCCACCAGCGTCGCGGTGCCGGTCTTGTCTTCCACCTGCTCGGGCAACCCGGCTATGGAGGCCGTGCCCCCCGCCAGAAGCACATAGTCAACCGTATTGTACTGGCTCGAGCCAAAGAAGAACTGCAGCGCCCGTGCCACCTGCTGGACCACCGCCTCCTTGAAGGGCTCAAGCACCTCACTCTCGTAGTCATCCGGCAGGCCACCCTGCTTCTTGGCCAGACCGGCTTCCTCCTGGCTGAGCCCGTAGCGGCGCTGGATCTCCTCGGTCAGTTGCTTCCCGCCAAAGAGCTGTTCACGCGTGTAAATGGTCTCACCATCCACCAGCACGCTCAGCGTCATCATGGTGGCACCAATGTCCACCAGCGCCACCACCTGCTCTTCAGCGTCGCGTTCAAGCTGGGGCTCCAGCATGCTGAACGCCCGCTCCAGCGCATAGGCCTCAACATCCACCACCCTGGTGCTCAGGCCGCCAATCTGCAGCGCCTCCTCACGCACATCCACGTTCTCCTTCCGGCAGGCGGCCAGCAATACGTCGACCTGATCCGGATTGACCTCGGACGGCCCCTGAACCTCGAAATCAATTGCCACCTCATCCAGCGGATACGGAATGTATTGGTCCGCTTCGTTCGCGATCTCGTCCTCCATCTCGAAATCGTTGAGTCCTGCCGGCATCTGGATGGTCTTGGTGATCACCGCTGACCCCGAAACGGCCACGGCCGCACTCTTGAGGTTCGTGCGGGCCCTCTGGACCACCTTGCGAACCACGTCGCCCACAGCCTCCACATCGTTGATGCTTTTCTCAACCACCGAATTCGGCGGCAAGGGCTCCACCGCGTAACTTTCGACCCGGTACCGGTCTCCCTGTTTTGACAGTTCCAGCAGCTTGACGGAGCTTGAACTGATATCAACCCCGAGCATGCTGTTCGCTTTCTTTCCTAGCAGTCCGAACACGTGCTCACCCCAGTATTCTGAATGGATCGCAACGGTTGCCGGTTTCAGGGATTCCGCATTCCGGATATCCTTGCAGATCCCTTACGGCTTCCGGTGCCTCCTGAAGTAATTTATGAAATGATAGACGCATAGTCCAAGATTGTCAGAGAAAATGTCCCGTACACTCCGTTACATCCGCATCCTCAGCAGACTCCTTCTTGCCGGTGGCGCTGGTGGCGCCATGGTGTTGGCCGCATTCTACCTGTACCTGCAACCCGGACTACCCTCGGTGGACCAGCTGCGGGACGTTAACCTGCAGACGCCCCTCAAAGTGTATACACGCGACAGCAAACTGATAGCGGAATTCGGCGAAATGCGAAGAACGCCACGGGATCTGGAGACAATCCCTCGCCATCAGATCCAAGCGTTCCTTGCTGCCGAAGACAGTCGCTTCCATGACCACTACGGGGTGGACGTCAGAGGGCTGATCCGTGCCACCTGGGAGCTTGCCATCACCGGCTCGATCCAGTCCGGCGGCAGCACCATTACCATGCAGGTTGCAAAAAATTTCTTTTTGTCACGAAAACAAACATTTCTACGCAAATTTAACGAGATCCTGCTCGCTCTTCAGATTGAACGTGAACTGTCCAAAAACGCGATCATGGAACTCTACCTTAACAAGATCTATCTTGGTAACCGGGCCTACGGCATCGAAGCGGCCGCACAGGTCTATTACGGCAAACCTGTAACGGAGCTTGATCTCGCCCAGATGGCCATGCTTGCCGGCCTGCCCAAGGCCCCCTCCACTGCCAACCCACTTGCCGATCCGCAGCGGGCCCTGACAAGGCGGGATTGGATACTCTCACGCATGGCCTCGCTCGGCTACATCAGTGACCATCAACGCAGAAAGGCCAGCAGCAAAGGGATCAGCGCCCGCTACCATGGCCCGGAACTCGCCCTGAACGCCCCCTATGTCGCTGAAATGGCGCGCCGGAAAGCTCTGCGTCAATTCGGCGAGCGCATTTACAGCGAAGGCTTTGAAATCCATACCAGCGTGCACAGCACCGAGCAGAAGGCCGCGACTGAGGCCCTCCGTCAGGGCCTGGAGGAATACGACCAGCGCCATGGCTACCGGGGCCCGGTGGACCAGTGGACACCAGAGGTCCTCAACGACCCTGACACGCTCACCAAGCGCCTCGAGGAGCTTCCAAAGGTAAACGACCTGCTTCCCGCCGCCATCGTAAGGGTGAGCGACAACGCCGCCACCGCTGTTACGGCCCGCCACGACAACGTCACCATTCCCATGCGCCACATGCGCTGGGCCAAACGCCACATCAATGCCAACCGCACAGGCCCGACTCCTGAGTCTCCCGGGGATGTCGTCACCGTCGGGGACGTGGTCTATGTACGGATTCCCGTCCAGGACGTCCTTGGCCAGGAGCGCAAGCAGGACACGCTGACAGCGGAGCTGATGCAGGTCCCGGAAATACAGGGCGCGATTGTATCCCTCTCCCCCGACGATGGCCATATCAAAGCCCTCAGCGGGGGTTACAGCTTCAGCATGAGCTCCTACAACCGCGCCACACAGGCGCACCGCCAGCCCGGCTCAGCCTTCAAGCCCCTGATCTTTCTGGCCGCGCTGGAGCACGGCGCCACCGCCGCCACCACCATTAACGACGCCCCCATTGTCTTTGAGGACGAAGACCTGGAGACCTCCTGGCGTCCACAGAATGCGGGCGGCCAGTTCCGCGGGCCCACCACCCTGCGTCGCGCGCTCTACCAGAGCCGCAACCTGGTTGCGATTCGGCTGCTGCGCCAGACCGGCATTCGGCGCACTCTGGACTACATAGAGAACCTGGGACTGGATACCAGCCGACTCCCGAGCAACCTCTCCCTGGCGCTGGGCAGTGGCACCATGACGCCCATGGAAATGACACGCGCCTATGCCATGATCGCCAATGGAGGTTTCGAGGTAACGCCCTGGCTGATTGAACGGGTGGTCGGCCCCAATGGCAAAACCCTACGCAAAGCACCGGAAATCCACCGGTGTGACGACTGCAGCGAGGATCAGAAGGCACTGGATGCTGCCCTGCCGGATCTCGCCGAAGATGGCCAGGGAACAGACGCAATGCAACCCGTACACATCATGGAGCGGGTTGCCAACAAAGAGGCTATCTACATTCTGCAGTCAATGATGCGCGATGTAATCCAGAGAGGAACCGGTCGGGCCGCACGCTCGCTCGGACGCAACGACCTGGCGGGCAAAACCGGCACCACCAATGATCAGCGCGACACCTGGTTCATGGGCTTCAACGCCAACCTTGCCACCGGCGCCTGGGTTGGGTTTGATCAGCCACAACCCCTGGGGCGCGGGGAATTCGGAAGCGCCACGGCACTGCCCGTCTGGAAAGACTACATGGAAGTGGCCCTCAAGGGGATGCCCGAGAAACGAATGGAACGCCCCGCCGGTATTGTCTCGCGCCTCATCAACCCCGAAACCGGGGAAACCGTCAGCGCGGACAACGAGAATGCGCGGTTCGAGATTTTCCGCGCGCGCTACGCGCCAGAACCAGCCTCTTCCGATGACCCCGGGAACCGCAAAGAACATGCTAACGGCGACGGCGAAGAGAGCACACCACCGCAGCAGCTGTTCTAGTCACCCGGCCAAGCAACGCCCACAAAAAAGCCCCGGCCATCACCTGACCGGGGCTTTTTCATTACTCTACCCTGAGTTTTGGGGACGACCTCAGATAATGTCTTCCATCGACCTGAGCGGGTAGTGCTCCGGGTAGCCTTTCCCGGCTACACCACTGTCCACGGCTGCCTTGGCAACGGCGGCCGGAACAAACTCCAGCAAACGCGGATCCATCGGCTTCGGAATAATGTATTCCTTACCAAACTCAAACCCACCCACACCGTAGGCCTGAGCAATACTGGAAGGCACGGATTCCTTGGCAAGCTCACGGATCGCGTGTACCGCGGCAACCTTCATTTCCTCGTTGATCTCACTGGCGCGAACATCCAGAGCCCCCCGGAATATGAACGGGAAACCCAGCACATTGTTCACCTGATTCGGGTAATCAGAGCGCCCGGTGGCCATGATGATGTCCTCGCGCGTTTCCAGCGCCAGCTCCGGCTTGATCTCCGGATCCGGGTTGGAGCAGGCAAACACGATCGGGTTCGGTGCCATGGACTTGAGCATCTCCGGCGTCAGCAGGTCCGGACCGGAAAGCCCAACGAAGACATCGGCTCCCTCAAGCGCATCCGCCGGCGTACGACGCTCAGTCTCAACCGCAAACATGGCCTTGTACTGGTTCAGGTCCTCGCGGCCGGCGTGAACCACGCCCTTGCTGTCGAGCAGCATGATGTTCTCGGGGCTCGCCCCACAGCTGATGAGGATCTTCATGCAGGCAACAGCTGCCGCGCCCGCTCCCATACAGACAATCCGGGCATCTTCCAGCGCCTTGCCCTGAAGCTCCAGCGCATTCAGCATGCCGGCAGCGGTCACGATGGCCGTACCGTGCTGATCATCATGGAAGACTGGCACATTGCACTGGTCGATCAGCGCACGCTCAATCTCGAAACACTCCGGTGCCTTGATGTCCTCGAGATTGATGCCGCCAAAGGTATCCGCAATACGAGCCACTGTCTCAATGAACGCCTGCGGGCTCTCGGAGTTTACCTCGATGTCGAACACATCAATGCCGGCGAAGCGCTTGAACAGCACGCCTTTACCTTCCATCACAGGCTTGCTGGGCAGCGCACCAAGATTGCCCAGCCCCAGAATGGCACTACCCTCGGAAATAACAGCCACCAGGTTGCCTTTACTGGTGTAGAGGTAGGCATTCTCGTGGTCTTTGGCAATCTCGCGCACCGGCTCCGCCACGCCAGGACTGTACGCCAGGGATAGGTCCCGCGCGGTCTGGGTCGGCTTGGTCACTTCCACGCTGAGCTTACCCGGACGCGGCTTGGCGTGGTAGTCGAGCGCTGCTTGCTTCATATCTTCAGACATGGCCAATCTTCCGTTTCTGGATATAGAGAACTCCGGCCGCTTCAGCTGCGGCCGCCACCGATCTTGCCACGGAAACGGCGGTTGAACTTATCAATCCGGCCGCCGGTATCCATAACCTTCTGCTTACCGGTATAGAAGGGATGGCAAGCCGAGCACACATCGAGATGGATGTCCTTGCCCACAGTGGAACGGGTGTGAATGACGTTGCCGCAGCTGCACGTCGCTTTCATTTCACTGTATTGCGGTTGAATGTCGTGATTCATGGTTGACCTCATCTACTCAGGCAATGCCGCCACCCGGGCCTTGTGCCGGGCACCGCATTTGAAACATTTGGGATTCCGGTGCAGACTCTCGGCCGGCACCTCGGCCACTGTGTAAGCAGCGCATCATAGCAGATTCAAAACCCAGCGCAAGGAGACCCCGTTGGCGACAATTGCCCGCATCGCCCTGCCCCGTGCGGTACGCCAACTGTTCGATTACCGTATCCCAGATGGCATGGCACTCAGCCCCGGCCAGCGGGTACGCATACCGCTGGGTCGCCAGCGCACGCTGGGCCTGGTCATGGAACTGGATCCTGCGGATCCGCCGGATATGACCCTCAAGCCCATAGAAGCCACACTGGAGGACTGGCCGGTACTGCCGCAACAAACCCGTGATGTACTGCTCTGGGCCGCCCACTACTACCAGCATCCGCCCGGCGAGTGCGTTTTCGCTGCCCTGCCTCCGGCCCTGCGCCGAGGGGCAACCGCCAGTCTGCCACAGCCCACCATCTGGTTGGCCACCACCCATGACACCTCCAGCCTTCCCTCTCAGGCCCGGCGCCAGCGCGAGCTGCTGGAGTGGCTCAACCAGCATCCCGGCCAACCACTGGTCTCGATCAAGGCAGCCGGCTTCAGCCGGGAAGCTGTAAAACACCTGGAAAAGCGCGGCCTGGCTGAAGAACGCACCGCCAGCCAGGCGACAAAAAGCTGGCCGGCGGCCCCTTCGATAGCACTCAATGAGGAACAGGCAGCGGTTCTTTCAGACCTCAACGCGCCCGGCAAGGGGTTCGCCAGCCACCTTGTTTTCGGCATTACGGGTAGCGGCAAGACCGAGCTCTACATGGAGTTCATCAAGCAACGGATCGCGGCAACCCCGGACCAGGCGCAGGTGCTGGTGCTCGTACCCGAAATCAGCCTCACCCCCCAGACGCTGGCGCGGTTCGAGACCCATTTCGGGGCCCGCATCGCCGTCTGGCACTCGGCGCTCAACGCCACGGAACGCCTTGCAACCTGGACCCGCGTGCGCCAGGGCGAACCACTGATCCTGATCGGTACCCGCTCCGCCGTCCTTCTGCCCTATTCCAACCTTGTAACCATCGTGGTGGATGAAGAGCACGACGGCTCCTACAAGCAAATGGAAGGCTTCCGCTACTCGGCGCGGGATCTGGCCATCTACCGCGCCTGGCAGAGTGGTTGTCCGGTGATCCTGGGCTCCGCCACACCTTCCCTGGAGTCCTGGTACAACGCACGACGGGGCCGATACCACCTGCACCGGCTGGAACGCCGTGCCGGTAACGCCACCCTGCCCCGAACCGAGCTGGTGGATGTACGCAGCCGCCCCCTCAAGGGGGGACTGTCACCGCCACTCCTGGCGGCCATCGGCAAGACACTCGAGGCCGGCGACCAGGTGCTGCTTTTCATCAACCGCCGTGGGTTCGCGCCCGTGGTGATGTGCTTCGAATGCGGCGCCCCCATTGAGTGCCCGCACTGCGACGCCCGACTGACCTATCACCGCTTCGACAACTGCCTGCGCTGCCATCACTGCGGCCACCAGCAGGCGGTCCCCCGGACCTGCCCGGAATGCGGTGAGGAGGGGCTGAATGCCGTCGGCCAGGGCACGGAAAAGACGGAAACCCTTTTGGCGGAGCGTTTTCCGGAGACCCCGGTGATCCGGGTGGACCGTGACAGCACCCGCCGGCGTGGTCAGCTGGACGAACTGCTGGCCCCAGTGCGCAAGGGTGCCCCCTGTATCCTGGTAGGCACCCAGATGCTGGCCAAGGGTCACGACTTCCCTGGTGTCACGCTCGCTGGGATTCTCGACGCGGACGGCGGGCTGTTCAGCAGCGACTTCCGGGGCCCCGAACACCTGGCCCAGCTGGTCATCCAGGTGGCCGGCCGTGCTGGTCGTGGTGAGCGCGGGGGGCGGGTTCTGATCCAGACCTGCCAGTCCGGGCACCCCCTGCTCAACCAGCTGTGTTCAGGGGACTATCCCAGTGTTGCGGACACGCTGCTGGATGAAAGAGAACAGGCGGGCCTGCCACCGGCCAGCTTCATGACGGCAGTGCGTGCAGAGGCGCCGTCCATGGCTGACTGCCTCGCCCTTCTGGACGACCTTGCCCGCCGCGCCGAAGCCAGCCCAGCGCCCGTTTCCGTACTAGGCCCCTTCCCAGCGATCATCGCCCGCAAGGCCAATCGGCACCGGGCCCAGATCCTGTTCCAGAGCCAGGACCGCCCCGCCCTCCACCGCCTGACCAACCAGCTCTGCCGCTACCTGGAGCAGAACCGCCCCACCGGCGGCGTTCGCTGGGCTGTCGACGTGGATCCGCAAAGCCTGGACTAGCCGGTCACGGTTCCTCCTCCAGAGCCAGCGTCTTGCGGATACGCTCCCAGGGCACGGCCTTGAAGTTCTGGTTGGCCTCGGGCATGACGTTGCGCCCGTCCTGCACCACCAGCACTCCCTCGGGGAACGCGGGCCCGAGGCCGGCACTGGCGGCAAACAAGCCATCCGTCTCGGAAGCGCCATCAATGCCGGCCCCCGGATTCATACCAATACGGAAAGCGCCTAGGGGCTCAAACGGTGGCGCGGCTTCATACACTGCATAGGCATTGTTCCCCTGGGCGGAAGCGACCAAGTAATCCCGCTCCGCCCCCTGATAGATGTTGAGCCCTTCCACGTCCGCAAACAGAACCTCATTATCGATGGATGCCACCAGCCTTGTCTCACCGCCATCCTCCGGGTTCGCACCGATGGCATGGATGCCCTTGGCCTCTTCCCCCAAGAACAGTCGCTCACGCTCATCATCGGCCACGCACCCCTCGGGCTGACTCGGTACGCTGAAGCGCCGCACACGCTCCCCGGACCATTCAGGACCGTTAACCAAGAGCCTGAATTGATCCACGGTGCCATCCTTGCTATTGGCAAAACCATAGAGCGGCCCACCATCAGGCTGATACAGGCAGAAGCCGTAGATCTCATCCAGCTGTGTTGGCACTTCCGTCACCAGCGAAAGCTCAGACGCCTCGCGGTCTATGGCATAGAGACTGATCGTCTGGGTCGTGCGGTTGGTTGCCGCCGCCACATCCACGTCTCTGCCATTGAGGCTGGCGCCATAGCGAACATCCACATTATTGACCCGGCCATTGCCGATGAACTGGCGCTGCCGCCCCATCAGGTCATAGACATAAAGCCCTGCCTGTTTGTCGGTGCCCAGAATCAGGCTCTGACCGGGTTTGTCTGGGTGCACCCAGACCGCCGGATCGTCCGCGGCATCACCCGGGCTGGCGACGGGCTGGGTCTCCAGGCTGGCCCTGACCTCGGGCATTGGCTGAGGTGGCTCCGGCCTTGCCCTGGCTGGCAACGTAAAGTGCGTGAACCGCTCCACCTGTTCGTCAAACACCACCAGATGACGCCTCCCGTTGGCCCGGCTGAGTGTCGCGGTCTCCGGCGCTGGCGTTTCCGGCAATCCATGGCGCCCCTCATAACGGTGGCCGCCAGCAGCGCTGCGGATGCCATGCAGTGCCGGGCGGTCGCGCTCCAGGGTGTAGAGCTCACCCGCGCCAGCCACCAGATCACGCGGGCCAGCTCCCAGATGCCCCCAGGGTGCCGCAGCCTCCACCATGATCCGGCGCACGGAGGTTTCCGGATCCGCCTCATAGGCGTAAATGCCCCGGTCCTCCTCGCTCACGTACAGCGTCCCGGTGGCCTGATCCACGGCGCAATACTCTCCGCCCGGTGGTGTCGGCACCGACCGTACGGGGCGCAGGCGGTAGTCGCCCGCTTCGGTAGTCACCACCATCTGATGGGCGCGATGATCCCCGCCCATCAGAAACAGGTAGAGCGTGCCCTTGCCCGACCGGTAAAGGCAAACATCCTCCACGGCATAATCCCTGGCCCCTCCCTCCAGAATGGGCTGGAACCCGGGCGCATGGCCATCGGCATCAATGCCGAACAGCAACGGCCGGTCGCTACGGTTGTCGTAACTGGCATAGAGGGTCCTGGCTGCCAGTCCATTTCCTGTCTCCTCGGACGGCGCCAACACATCCAGGTACTCCAGCGGTCGATCCCAGTGTGCCACGGCTCGACCGCGTCCATCATGAAGACGGGCACCACTGGTCTCCCCAACGCTGAGCCATAGGGGTTGATCCCCGCCCCTGACAGCCGCGGCCCACTCACCCGGCAACGCCAGCCGGCCGGCTTCGCCAACGCCCAATCCCGCATCGTCGCCCGCTTCGGCACCCGCCGACACGTCGCTGCTGTTCGGGGCCGGCTGGTTGCACCCGCCCGCCAGTAGCAGCATACCAATAACAGCCATGGAAAGGCCGGGTCGGCCCTGTTGCGCTGCGTTCATTGTCATCCGATTACCTCATTCAGATCCCAGAAAAGCCGCACTCTCCTGGACACCGGATCCAGAAGAGCGCCGATCAACAGTTGCCACTGCTCAGAAGCTGGCGTAGGTCAGCCCCAGCCGGTAGGTGCGACCGTAGGCTTCGTTCTGCGCGTTGTAGGACTCACGGTTCTGGTACGCGTAGTAGGGCCGGTCATTGATGTTGACCACATCGAGGGTCAACTGGAGTTCGTTCGTCAGGTTGTAGCGGCCGGAGAAATCCAGCTGGAAGTGGTCGCCCTGATGGATATCCCCGCTGGGGTCCAGCGGATCGCCGGTTTCAAGCAGATACTCGGACTTATAACTGCCCGCCAGACGCAGGCTCCACCATGGATCCTCGTAACCGATGCTCAGGTTACCGGTCACATCGGACTGTCTCGGCATAGCAATGTCGCGCTGCTCAAAACGCCCGGCATCCGGGTTATACCCTGCTATGGTGGCGTCCGAATCCGTGAGCGTCAGGTTGCCGTTCACAAGCAGACCGCTCCAGAAGCCGGACAGTCCCCGGAAACGGTGACTGCCGGCCAGCTCCAGGCCCGTGATCTCACCACCTTCGCCGTTTTCAAAGGTTGTCGCCTCGGCATAGTTGTTCATGTCCAGCCCGCGCCGGGTCTGACCGGTGCCGGCCAGATCGGTCTCGAACACGAAGTTATCAATGTCCTTGTAGAACAGATGCGCCGAGAGGGCACTGGTATCACTGATGTAGTGCTCGATACCGAAATCCAGGTTGCTGGCCTCAAGCGGATCCAGGTTCGGGTTGCCGAACTCCGCCTCGTTCTCATCAATCAGGATGCCGGGTGAAAGCTGCTCAAAGACCGGCCGCGACAGAGACTGGAAGAAGGAGGAGCGCACCAGGGTCCGGTCCGTCAGTTCGTACCGGGCATGCAGCGAAGGCAGAACATTGCTGTAATCATTGGAAGACGATGCCGCCTGAAAGCGCTCGGCCTCCGCGTTATAACGGGTTCCCTGAGCGTCGAGACGGGTAGCCTCATAGCGCGCGCCACCGGTCAGCCGCAGGCGGTCGAGGTCAATGGTGCCCATCAGGTAGCCCGCGTTGATGTCTTCATCAATGGTGAAGTCTTCCGCGCGCGAGGCTTCTTCATCCAGGAACTGGCTCCGATCCAGCTGACCCAGAATATCCCGGATCGGCCCAGGCTTGAGCGTGTCACCGAATCGGCCAAAAGGCCAATCCGCCGGCCCATTGGCGAGGTTGTCCGCGGTCAGCTGGTCCTGACTGAAACCGTGGTCCTGAAAGTCCTCGAACGCATAGAGCGTGATATCGCGCTCCTTGGTGCGACGGCTCGCCTTGGCCCCAACCTTCACGCTCGCGGGATGGGTATTGATGATGAAATCCCGCTTGAGGTCGAACTGGGCACTGGTTTCCTCGTCGGACACATCCCCATGTTCAAGCTCGGCAGCATCCAGCACGAAATTCCGGTTGTCATAGAAGTTATCGGGGAGATTGAAGTGAGGGCGCTTGGTGCCACTGTAACTGGCCCCCGCCACTGGCGTGATGGGCGTAAAAATGGCCTCACCCAATGCCAGCTCATCCGGCCCCTCTTTCTCGGTCGCCTCGCTGTAAGCGGCCTTGTACGCCAGGGTCCAGGCATCAATCACATGCTCACCGCCAAACTTGGCGGACAGGATCTCCTGGGTCTCAACCCGATCCTTCAGTTCGCGCTCAACTTCTTCGGGGGCCGCCGTATCACCCGGCACCAGCGGATCATCAAAACTCAGGATGTTGGCATTGCGCTGCTCGTCATCCGTAAACCTAGAGTACATGGTCCGCAGGTAATAACGGTTCTGGGCATCCTGCTCAAAATCCAGGTTGACCGCGAGGCCGGTGCGTTCCCGATTGATGGACGTGTAATCCCGCTGCTCAATCTCCCCGAGCCCGGGCTCACTGCCCTCAAAATCCCAACTGCCACCAGTCTCAATGTTGTCCGAACCGAAATCCCGGTCTTCATAGCTGAGTGCGGCGGCAACGCCCAGCCGGCCGCCTGCCATATTGAAGGTCCGCCCTCCCGAAAGTCCAAGCTTGGGGTTGGCTTCCTCGGTCAGGTCGTTATAGCCAGCACGCCCCGATAGCTTGTAGAAAGGCCCATCCCTGTCCAGGGCCGAGACGCTGCGAACATCCACGTTCCCGCCAACCGCATCCGCATCCATATCCGGCGTCAGCGCCTTGGTCACCACCAGCGAATCGATCAGGTCCGTCGGCAGCACATCGAGCGCAACCGCGCGCTGATCATCCTCCGGGGCCGGCACCCGGACGCCGTCAATGGTGGTGTTGTTCAGGTTCGGTGCCGTGCCCCGGATACGCACAAAACGACCTTCCCCCTGATCCCGCTCAATGGAAAGGCCAGGCAGGCGCTGCAATGCCTCCGAAGCGTTGCCATCCGGCAACGCGTTGATCCCATCGGAATGCACAATGCTCTGGAGATTGTCCGCCGCCCGCTGGTCCGCCAGCGCCCGCCGGATCTGGGCGGTCTGGCCAATCACCACCATTTCCTCATCGGCAGCTTGGACCGGGGTCTCCGCTGGTTCCTGCTCTTCAGACAGCGCCGGCATGCAGACAGCGGCAATGGCCATCCCCAACAGCGTGGGGCGCCATCGGGGTTGATGAATCCTGGGACCATTTTGACTCATAACTGTACTCCCTCTGATTGGTTCGGACACCGGTCGGGTCCGTGCGTGGCCAATACAGTGGGGGCGCCAGGTGTCACTCAGGTGACAGTTATGTTCCCACTCGCCAAAGCCCCTGAGCCCATCTGACCCCCGCCGCTGTCATCCGCCCGTCACACCCATCTGCTATCCATCACCGCAGTTCATGAACGTCCCAGCACCACGGTGACCCGACCTTGCTCCGAACCCTCAAACTGCACTCCCTCAAATGGCTTTGCGTGGCCCTCTATCTGCCCGCGTCGCTAGTGTCCGCGTCCCTTCTGGGCGAGCCCCGGGGGTGGGCCCATATCGACTGGCTGGACGTTTTCGGCGAAGGCGGCGGGGCGTTGCTGGTGCTCGCGTGGGCGCTGCTGATTCTTGGAAGCCGGCCGGCGGGCCGCGTCAGCAACTGGCTCTTTGTGGGGCTGGGCCTGATCTTTGTTGCACTCTGGCAGGACTGCCTGGATGAATTCCTGCTGATACCGGATGTCCAGCTCTGGGACACTTGGCTGGAAAACCTGCCCATGCCGATCGGCATGGTGCTCCTGACGCTTGGACTGATCCGCTGGTACCAGGAGCAGCGCATCCTGATGAGCCAGCTCAGTAACCGCGAGCGGTTCATGCGTGAACACCGGAACGTGGATCCGGTCACCCGGCTGGCCTCGGCGGCCTACCTGCATCAACAGCTCGAGATGGAACTGAAACGGGCCCGTCGTGATTGCGTGCCGGTGTCGCTCATCATGCTGGACCTGGACGATTTTGACCGCATCAACCGGCGCTACGGCGTCCAGGAAGGGGACCGGATGCTCCAGTCCGTGACCGAACTCCTGCTACTGAGCCTGCGGGACGGTGATCTTCTTTGCCATTACGGCGGGGACCGTTTCGCGATCATGCTGCCACACACCGGCGAAGCGATGGCGAACCTGATCACGCGGGAATTGATTGCCTCAGTGCGCCACTTCGCCTATCGCACCAGCCGCGAAGGCGAGCGCGCCCCCATCACCGCCAGCGCGGGCGTTGCCCTGGCGCTCAGCGCCTCGCCGTCGGAACTGATGAACCGCGCCAACCAGGCGCTGCTGCGCGCCAAAGAACAAGGAGCCGATGGTTGTGAATCCGCCGCATAAGGCCGCTGCGAGGCTGGATGAATGGCGGGCACCGGACGAACGCCATTTGCCGGCCCATCACCAGCCCGCCCTGCTCATTGAACTGGCACGGGACCGTGGCATTCCCGACCACCGGCTGCTCCGTCACACCGGCCTCTTCCCGGCCGACATACTAACCGGCAAGGCCATGATTTCGGACCAGCAATTCCGGCGCCTGGTAGGAAACGTCCAGCAACAGGGCCCGGCCCAGGAACTGGCCCTGCTCTGGGGGCGCCAGCTGCTGCCCGGCCACTATGGCGCCCTGAGTCCGCTCCTTCAGCACTCTCCCAACCTCGAGCAGGCGCTGCAAGGCATCCACGAGCACCGCCACCACCTGTGCCCACTGCTTGTTCCCCGATGGTGGCGCAATGACCCATGGGCCTACCTGTTCTGGATCAATGCCGGTGCCGGACGGGTCGCGCCCTTCCTGTCCCTGGCCATGATGGCCGCCATTTATGGGCTAGCCCGCCACCGCTCAGGACACCCCCCGGAGTGGCACTTTTTCTTCTCTCAGGGAACCCCCGCCAACACCGCTGTTCATGAGGTGAATCTTGGGCAGCGGCTTCATTTCAAGGCCGGCATCGACCTGCTCATCCTGCCCGTGGAAGACCTGACCAGCGCCTGGACGGACAGCTCGCGAACACTGTTCAGCGTTGCCAGTCACCAGCTTGCGGAGAGCCAAGCCACCACCCCGGCGCCCGCAACCCTGCCGGAAGTGGTCTATCACCTTCTGATGCGCCACGCCGAAACGCCCCTGGACCTGAGCGCCACCGCCCAGGCAATGGGCATGACCCCCTCCTCGCTCAAACGCCGACTCCGGGCCTGGGACACTCATTTCCAGGCCTTGCAGGACGAGGTTCGCTTTCACTACAGCCTGTACCTGTCCCAAATCCTGGGCCTGGGAACGGATGCCATCGCCGAGCGCCTCAGCAATGGGGACAAAGCCAACTTCCGTCGCAGTTTCCGGCGCTGGACGGGCCTGACGCCCGCCCACTTCCAAACGCAGTTACTGCCCTGAGGCTCAGATAACGCCCAGGATGCCGCTCAACTCATAAGTGCGGCCATCGCCGGGCTGGCCAGACTGCCCCCGCTGTGAGCTGAAATAAAGGCGATCGCCATCCGGTGAAAAGGCGGGCCCGCAGATCTCGCTGTCCCGGTGGCCCACGAAATCCACCACAGGCATCGCCACCATGTCCGGCCCCAGAACCACCAGGCGCATTTCGGGACCGTCCTCAGCCACGACCACCTCGCCGCGACCGGAGACGGTGACGTTATCCACATCCGCAATGGACGGATCCAGCGAGCCGCGCCGACGGTCGTACACCACCTGCAGGCGGTTGCGGGCGGGATCCAGCCACCAGACCCGGTTGTCCCCCTTGGTCGCGAAGAAGATGCGGCCCTGGTGGTACCAGATGCCTTCCCCGCCATCGAAGCGGGTAGGCTCGCGCAACTGCCTGCGCGTCGGCGTATCCCCCTCAAACAACGGGTCTGGAACCGGCTCCCACCGAACCCCTGTGTCACCCTGTAACGGGTCCGCGTCAGCCACAAGCCCTTCGAGACGGCCGCTGGCGAGCCCGGGGCGTCCCCCTTCACGCCAGTCATCCGGCGTAAACCGGTACAGCAGCCCATCCGGTTCATCCTCGGTCAGGAACAGGTAACCATTGACGGGGTCCACTGCCACCGCCTCGTGCTTGAAGGTTCCCAGGGCCGGACGCACCTCGGCGGGCTGCTCCCCGAATGGGTCGCACTCGACAACCTGGCCGTGCTCGTATTCCTCGCAAGATAGCCAGGTCCGCCAGGGTGTGGGCCCGCCCGCGCAGTTGGAGTGTGTGCCGGCGCAGATCCCATAGGCGGCAACCACCGAACCATCCCGACTGAAGCGCAGAGCCCCAACGCCTCCTTGCCCCGGCTCACGCACCTCGCTGTTGGAGACATAGATCCAGCCCCTGTCTTCCGTCTCAAAGGTCGCGCCACCATCGGGCAGGGGATGCCAGGGGTAGTCACCGCCCGAGACCGGCGCGGCGCCACTGCGGGCAACCTCACGGATACGGGTCCCGGTGGGGATCCAGACCTCGGTGTCGCCCACCGTCACGCGGGTGCGCCGGCGTGCCGCCTCAGCCAGGCGTGCGGGTTCCAATGGGCTGTCCGCCGCTGTCGCCCTGGGGGCACCGCACCCCCATAGGCCGATGCCCCCCGCGAGAATACCAGCGCTTACAAGCGACTGTTGCAGAAAGCGGCGGCGCTGCGGATGCTGCGTCTGATACGTATCCCCTTGCCTGTTCGCCATAGCTCACTCCTCTGTGGTGAATACTGGGATACCCTGCGACAGTTTCGTTACGCAGCGATGACGCCCCCGGAATCCCCTTGAGCCCGTATGACCCCTGATTGAGTCTCACCCCGGATTCACCGATAATGGCGCCTCTTCATTAAACACCGCAAAGCCCAAACGCACACCAGGCCACTGTTCCCCATGAAAGACCGCATCGCCGAACTGCTCCAGCACGCTGTTGAAACCCTCACCGCCGACGGCATCATCCCTGCGGAATCCACGCCCAGTGTGGAGGTGGAACCGGCCCGTGACCGTAACCACGGGGATTTCGCCAGCAACGTTGCGCTCAAGGCCGCCAAACCCGCGGGCATGAAGCCGCGCGAACTGGCGGACCGGGTGGTGGCGGCACTGCCCGATGACAGCGCCATCAGAAAGGTGGAAATCGCTGGCCCCGGCTTCATTAATCTCTTCATCAGCCGTGCCAGCCAGTTCGACGTTCTGCGCACCATCCGCGAAGAAGGCAGGGCCTACGGACGCCAGGACCTGGGCCAGGGCAAGTCGGTGCAGGTGGAGTTCGTCTCCGCCAACCCCACCGGTCCGCTGCACGTGGGCCACGGCCGTGGCGCCGCCTATGGGGCCAGTGTTTCCGATCTGCTGGAGGCCGTGGGCTACAACGTGCACCGGGAATATTACGTGAATGACGCAGGCCGGCAGATGAGCATCCTCGCGCTCAGCGTCTGGTTGCGGTACCTGGAACAGGGCGGCGAATCCTTCACCTTCCCTTCCAATGGTTATCGCGGTGACTACATCCTGCCCATCGCCCGCCAGCTGCGGGCCGATGAGGGGGAGAGCCTGCAACACCCGGCGGCAAGCGTCTTCAGCGGCGTTCCAGCTGACGAACCCGAGGGTGGCGACAAGGAAACCCACATTGATGGCCTGGTCCAGAGCGCCCGCACACACATTGGAGAGGAAGCTTTCGCCCGGGTGTTCGACCTGGCGCTCAATGCCATCCTAACGGACATCCAGCAGGATCTGGCCGGCTTTGGCATCCAGTTCGACGAGTGGTTTTCCGAACGCAGCCTGCGCCCGGAGATTGAGAGCGCCCTGCAGCGCCTGGAGCGTAACGGCCACCTGTACGAGGCCAATGGCGCCACCTGGTTCCGCGCCACCACCTTTGGCGACGACAAGGACCGCGTGGTGCGCCGGGACAACGGCGAAACCACCTACTTCGCCTCGGACATCGCCTATCACCTGAACAAGTTCGAGCGCGGCTTTGACAAGGTCATCAACGTCTGGGGCGCGGACCATCATGGCTACATGGCCCGGGTACGCGGCGCCATGGAAGCACTCGGGGTGGACCCAGGCCGCCTGGACATCCAGCTTGTGCAGTTCGCCATCCTGTACCGGGGCAGCGAGCGGCTGTCCATGTCTACCCGCAGCGGTTCCTTCGTCACCCTGCGCGAACTGCGCGACGAAGTGGGCAAGGATGCGGCCCGGTTTTTCTATGTAACGCGCAAGGCCGAACAGCACATGGACTTTGACCTGGAGCTGGCCAAGTCCGAAAGCAAGGACAACCCGGTCTACTACATCCAGTACGCCCATGCCCGTGTCTGCAGCATGCTGGAAAAAATGCGCAACCAGGGTCTGGACACCACCGTCAGTCTGGAGCCGGAGACCCTGGAACACCTGGAGCTGGAAGAAGAAAAGGACATTGCCGCCATGATGGCGCGTTACCCGGAGACCCTGGGCCGGGCCGCGGAAGCGCTGGAACCCCACCAGCTCACCCATTACCTGCGGGACCTGGCGGGCCATTTCCACAGCTACTACAACGCTCACAAAGTTCTGGTGGACGACGATGCGTTGCGCCAGGCCCGGGTCGCCCTCTCGCTGGCGGTTCAGCAGGTACTGGCCAACGGTCTTGAGCTGCTTGGCGTTAACGCGCCGGAATCCATGTAAAGGGAGCCATAATGGCGAGCAAGCAAAAGACCACCTCCCTTCGATGGCTGATTCCGGTGGCGCTGCTTTCAGGGTTCGCGAGCTTTCTTGTCTACCTGGATTCGCTGGAACCCGAAAGCACCACCGACCAGGCTGGTACGCAGTCCCCATCGGAGCCGGAGCCGGCACCAGCTCCGGAAAACGAAAACAGCGACAAAAAACCGGATTTCCAGTTCTACGAGATGCTTCCGGACTCCGAGGTGGCCACGCCGGATATCGAAGCATACGAACCGGAACAACCCGAAAGTGAACGCAACCTCGAATACATCCTCCAGGCCGGCTCCTTCCGCAGCCAGGAAGACGCCGAACGCCAGCGCGCCCAGGTGGGATTCCAGGGCCTGCGGGCCCGCATTACCGAGGTCAGTGTGGATGACGGCGGCGTCTGGTACCGCGTCATGGTCGGCCCCTTTGACTCCCGCAGCCGCATGAACGAAGCCATGGACCGACTGGTCGAGATCAACATCCAACCTCTGATCCGCAAGCGCGAGGCCAAAGGCAACGGCTGACCGTTGCCCCGGAGCCCCCTTGAAAAGGCAATACCGCGCCCCCATCTCGAAACAGATTCCACAACCCGGCAACCACGGGAGCACGCATGACAACCATTCTCTCAGTACGCCGTGATGGCGAAGTCGCTATGGGCGGCGACGGTCAGGTCTCGCTCGGCAATACCGTCATGAAGGGCAATGCCCGGAAAATACGGCGGCTGTACAACGGCCGTGTCCTGGCCGGCTTCGCGGGCGGGACGGCGGACGCCTTCACCCTGTTCGAACGCTTTGAAGCCCAGCTCGACAAACACCAGGGTAACCTCACGCGCGCCGCCGTGGAGCTGGCCAAGGACTGGCGCACGGACCGGGCCCTGAGGCGGCTTGAGGCCATGCTCGCCGTAGCGGACGCGGAAACCTCACTGATCATCACCGGCAACGGCGACGTGGTCGAGCCCGAAGAGAGCCTGATCGCCATGGGCTCCGGTGGCCCGTACGCCCAGGCGGCCGCCAGGGCCATGCTCGAGAACACCGAGCTCTCGGCGCATGAGATCACCGAGAAAGGCCTGGACATCGCCGCCGACATCTGTGTCTACACCAACCATAACCGTGCGCTGGAAATCATCGAACCCAGCGACTGACAGGAGATTCCATGGCAGGCATGACCCCCCGGGAAATTGTTGACGAACTCAACCGCCACATCGTCGGCCAGGACGAAGCCAAGCGCTCCGTGGCCATCGCCCTGCGCAACCGCTGGCGGCGCATGCAGGCGGATACCGCGATCCAGGAAGAAATCACCCCCAAGAACATCCTCATGATCGGCCCCACGGGCGTGGGCAAGACCGAGATCGCCCGGCGTCTGGCCAAACTGGCGGAAGCGCCCTTCATCAAGGTTGAAGCCACCAAGTTCACCGAGGTGGGCTATGTGGGCCGTGATGTTGAGTCCATCATCCGCGACCTGACCGAAAACGCCCTGTCGCTGCTGCGCGAGAAAGAGATGGCCCGGGTCCGGGATCGCGCCATGGACGCCGCGGAAGACCGGATCCTGGATGCCCTGCTGCGCCCGCCGAGGGACCAGGATGACGACGACCAGGCGGACAACAGCAACGCCACCCGCCAGATGTTCCGCAAGAAACTGCGCGAAGGCGAGCTGGATGATAAGGAAATCGATATTGAAGTCAGTGCCCAGAGCGGTGGCGTCGAGATCATGACCCCGCCGGGCATGGAGGAAATGACCAGCCAGCTCCAGAACCTGTTCTCCAGCATGGGCAACGACAAGCGCAAGACCCAGCGGATGCGCGTGGCGGATGCCTTTGAGCAGGTGCGCGAGGAAGAAGCTGCTCAGCTGATCAACGAGGAAGAGATCAAGCAGCGGGCCATCCAGGTGGTGGAACAGAACGGCATCGTCTTCCTGGACGAACTGGATAAGGTCGCCAAGAAGAGTGATTCACAGGGCTCCTCGGACGTTTCCCGTGAAGGCGTCCAACGCGACCTGCTGCCGCTGATCGAAGGCAGTACCGTCAGCACCAAGTACGGCATGGTCAACACGGATCACATCCTGTTCATCGCCTCCGGTGCTTTCCACCTGACCAAGCCCTCGGACCTCATCCCGGAACTGCAGGGGCGGCTGCCCATCCGCGTGGAGCTCAAGGCCCTGACACCAAGCGATTTCAAGCGGATCCTGACCGAACCCCGCGCGTCGCTGGTGGCCCAGTATGAAGCCCTGATGAGCGCGGAAGGCGTTGAACTGACCTTTACCGAGGAAGCGCTGGACCGCCTTGCGGAGATCGCCTGGAAGGTCAATGAAAGCACCGAAAATATTGGCGCGCGGCGGCTGCACACCGTGATGGAGAAGTTGCTGGACGACATCTCGTTCGATGCGGGTGACCGGATCACCAACACCTTTGAAGTCACGGCAGCCTATGTGGATGAGCAGCTGGGCGAGCTGGCCGAAGACCAGGACCTGAGCCGCTACATCCTGTAAGGCTCAGCCCGGTCTCGTGGCCGTCACAGCATCTGCCGGGCGCTGTTGATCAGCCCCGAGACCTGCTCCACGCCGGAGCCAAAGCGGCTCCGGCGCTTACCTTCCCTGGCAACAAAAACCGGCAGCATCTCGCCATAGAGGCTGGTGCTGATGGTACGCTGTTCGTCCGCCAGAATGTCCCGGTTGAGCTTGATGCCATGGGGCGCCAGCTGGCTTTCCAGCTCGTCCGCCCGCTGCAGCAGGTCACGCCGCGTCATCTGGTAGGCGTGCTCGCAGACCATACGCCGGGACTGGAAACTGAACACATTCGAAAAGAACAGCTTGGCGTCATCACGTTCCGGCTGGAACAGCACAATGTCGGAATCCGGATACTGCTCGGCGTACTGAGCAATGCCCGCCTCCATGCGCGAATAGACCATGGTCCGGAACGTCTGACCCAGAATGTTGGGCATCCCCGAGTCCGTCAGTGCCCCGGCGTTCATCGTCCCCGCGCGCACCGCGGCGCTGGCGTCAATGGGCACCAGCGGATTAACGGCCAGCACCAGATCCGCCCCATCCTCCAGAGCAACGGAGGCATGCAACCCCTTGCGCAGCGTGCCATCCACATAGAAGCGGCCGTCGATCTCCACCGGAAGGTAGACCCCGGGCGAGGCAATGCTGGCCTGAACAGCCCGCGAAATGGGCACATGATCAAAGCCGGGCGCGCCCAACCGCACTGCCTCACTGCTTTCCAGATCGGCGGCAATGATGTAGAGCCGGTGGCGAAGCTGGCGGAAATCGTTGGTCCGGCCAAGCATGCTGAAGGCACGGCGCAGATACTCATGCAGGCCTGTGTTATCAAACAGCCCTGCTGGCGCCACCTGCGCCAGGACCGTCAGAGCATCCAGAAGACTCTGGTCATAGGGGTTGCTGGCAAAACGCCCCAGAGCTTCGCGAAGCAGGCCCGGAACCGCCATGGCCCGGCGCACATACTCCCGGAACGCAGGCCGGTAGAATACTTCCGGGTGGAAGGGGTGCACGTCGGCCTCGTTCTTGACGAAGATACGACACAACTGTGCGGTCGTCATCTGGTTGGCCAGGTTGGCCGCCACGAAGGAGCCGGCACTGACGCCAACATAGACATAGAGGTCATTGAAATCAACGCCTTCCAACGCCTCATCCAGGGCACGGAGTGCCCCGATTTCATAGATGCCGCCAAGCGGACCGCCCCCGCCCAGAGCCAAGCCGATCCGCCGCCCTTGCGGGCGCTCAGAAGAACTGCGCGACCGTGTCTCCATGAATTACCCCTCAATCCGAGTAGCTCCCCCGAGACTAACGACGTCTTCTAGAGTACACATACTAGAAACGGGGAAGACAGTTAACCGCCAATCACTCCTGTGAAGCCGCCAGCTCCCGCGCGCCGGAGCCACTGCGCTCAGGACGGATGAACCGGCCCACCCCGGCCTTACGCAGCGCGAGCTCCACACAGCTTCGGATCACATGGGGCGAATCCAGGGCCAGCACCTCCGCCAGCAGCCCCCGTGCCATGGCCATATCGATGCCGCGGATCACGGACTTGATCCGTGGCAGGTTGGAGGCGTTCATGGAAAGGGCGTCATACCCCATGGCCAGCAACAGGATCGCCCCGCCCGGGTCACCGGCCAGTTCACCACAGATGCTGACGGGCTTGCCCACATCATGGCAGTCCTGGGCCACCTGGCACAGCGCCTGGAGCACCGCCGGGTGATAGGAATGGTAAAGGCTGGCAACGCGCGGATTGTTGCGATCCACCGCCAGCAGATACTGGGTCAGGTCGTTCGATCCCACGGACACGAAATCCACCCGGGCCGCGATCTCCCGCACCTGGTACACCGCCGCCGGGATCTCGATCATGACCCCCACCTGCGGCATCGCCAGCTGGTAGCCCTCATCACGCACCTCGTGCCAGGCCCGATAGATCAGGTGCTGGGCCTCCTCAATCTCGGCCACGTTGCTGATCATCGGCAGCATGATGCGCAGGTTGTCCAGCCCCTCACTGGCCTTGATCATCGCCCGGATCTGGACGAGGAACACTTCCGGATGATCCAGGGTCACCCGGATACCGCGCCACCCCAGGAAGGGATTCTCCTCCACGATCGGGAAGTAGGTCAGCGCCTTGTCACCCCCGATGTCGAGGGTCCGCATGGTCACCTCCGCCGGGGCGAAGGCCTCAAGCTGCTCGCGATAATAGGCTTTCTGCTCCTGCTCCGATGGGAACCGCTCGTTGATCATGAACGGCACCTCGGTGCGGTACAGGCCAATCCCCTCCGCGCCGTGGCTGAGCGACCGCACCACGTCCGTGATCAGCCCCGTATTCACAAACAGCGGAATCCGGTGGCCATCCAGGGTTTCACAGGGCTTGTCACGCAGCTCTTCCAGCCCCCTGACCAGTTCCTGCTCTTCCTCAATGATGGACTCGAAGAACGCCTTGAGATCCGTGGATGGCGAAGCGAAGATCTGGCCCTCGTAGCCATCAACAATCAGTTCCCGGCCATCCAGCTGCGCCACCGGAATATCCACCAGGCCCATCACAGTGGGCACCCCCATGGCACGAGCGAGAATGGCTACGTGGGAGTTGCCCGAACCGCGCACCGATACCAGGCCCACCAGCTGCCCCTGGGGCACTTCCCCCAGCATGGCCGGGGTGAGCTCATCGCTCACCAGGATCGTCTGTTCCGGGTACTCCGGCGTTGTGGACTCTCCCTCCTGCAGATGGGAGAGCAAGCGGCGCCCCAGATCCCGAATATCCACCGCCCGTTCGCGCAGATAATGATCGCCCATCATCTCGAAGTGACGGACGTACTGGTTCACCACCGCCTTGAGGGCACTCTGGGCCCAAAGGCCCTCGCGGATGCGGGTCTCCACCTCACCGGGCAACGCATGGTCGTGGAGCATGCGCAGATAGACCTCAAACAGCGCCTGTTCTTCCGGCCTCAATTGCGGGGCAAGACGTTCGCCCACCTGTTCCACGTCTTCACGCACCGACGCCACGGCAACGCGGAAGCGTTCAATCTCCACCTCCACATCCTCACAGCGCTTGTCGGGCACCGAATCCAGGTCCGCGGGCGGGAACACCACCACACCCGCGCCAATCGCCACCCCCTGGGCGCCGGCCACGCCACTGAACGCCACATCCCGGGCCTGGTCCCCGCTGACCGAGAACCCACCAATGGCCCCGGTGGCCTCACTGTGAGCGATGACACCCGCCAATTGCGCCGAGATGGTAACCAGGAAGGCTTCCTCGCCCTCATCAAAGCGCCGGGTATTCTGGGTCTCCTGAACCACGATCACACCCAGGACCCGCCGGTGGTGGATAATGGGGACGCCCAGGAAGGAACCAAACCGCTCCTCCCCCGTTTCCGGGAAATAACGGTTGCGCGGATGCTTCTGGGCATCCTCAAGGTTGATCGGTTCCTCACGCGCACCCACCAGGCCCACCAGCCCTTCCGAGGGCGCAATACGGACCTGGCCGACGGCCGACTTGTAGAGACCCTCGGTGGCCTTGAGCACGTAACAGCCGGATTTGCTGTCGTAAAGGTAAACCGAGCAGACCTCGGTCTGCATGGCGGCCTGAACACGCGCCGCTATGGTGTCCAGGGCATCCTGCAGATTATTGATCCCATTCAGTTCCTGGACGATACTGCGAAGCGTGCTGAGCATTGTGGTCATAATCGGTCAGCTTTCCTGGCGGGCCGGCGGTTGCCCCTTTGACTGTAACCTGAATACCCCGGGCGCCAGCTCCCTCAGCGCCTTGCGATAGACTTCGCGCTTGAACGATACCACCTGCCCAAGCGGGTACCAGTAGCTGACCCACTGCCAGCCATCGAATTCAGGTTTATGGCTGCGATCAACCCTCACCCGTGCATCGGGTGACAGCATTTCAAGAAGGAACCATTTCTGTTTCTGGCCGATGCACACCGGGCGTGAATCCCTTCGGACCATGCGCCGGGGCAGGCGATACCGCAGCCATCCCCGGGTTGTGGTGATGATCCGGACATCCGATGATTCCAGGCCGATCTCCTCCATCAGTTCGCGATAGAGGGCCTGCTCCGGTGTTTCATCCTCATTGATGCCTCCCTGTGGAAACTGCCAGGCGTCCTGGCCGATGCGCCTGGCCCAGAGCAACTCCCCCCGGTGGTTCGCCAGCATGATTCCGACATTCGGTCTGAATCCGTCGGAGTCAATCACGGCAACACCCCTGTTTGTTATTCATCTTCTACGTGTAAGTTAGTGTCATTTTTCCAGAATTGATAGCCCCTCGGCAAACGGCACAACCGCCCCACCCACCAACAGGTCCCCCATGCTCCTGCGCGGATGGCCGATTGTGATATCCTTGCCCGGAATTTCCGTCGGAGCCCACAGAGCCGTGACATTAGCCATCTTTGACCTGGACAACACCCTCCTCAATGGTGACAGCGACCACGCCTGGGGCCAGTTCCTGATCGACAACGGCATGGTGGACGGGGAACGCTACCGGCAACGCAACGACGAGTTCTATCGGGATTACGAAGCCGGCCGACTGGACATTGAAGCGTTCCTGGCCTTTGCCCTGGAGCCACTGGCAAGCCACACGCTGGCCACCCTGAACCAGCTCCGGGAACGGTTCATGCAGGAGCGGGTGGAGTCCATGATTGAACCCGCCGCCGAAGCGCTGATCAACCGCCACCGCGAGCGTGGCGAGACCCTGTTGATCATCACCGCCACCAACCGTTTCGTAACCGAACCCATTGCCGAACGCCTGGGGATTGAGCACCTGATTGCCACCGAGCCGGAAGTTGACAATGGCGCCTTCACCGGGCGGGTAGCCGGCACGCCCTGCTTCCGGGATGGCAAGATCACGCGCCTTGAGGAATGGCTGCTGAGCCGTTCTGAAACCCTGGACGGTGCCCACTTCTACAGCGATTCCCGTAACGACCTGCCACTTCTGGAGACCGTTCCCTATCCCGTGGCGACCAATCCGGATCCGGCCCTGCGGGATGTCGCCCAGCACCGGGGCTGGCCCATTATGGAGCTGCAAGGCACCTGACTAGGCGCTCGGCGGAAGCAGCTCTGGCCGGCGGCCTGAACAAACCGTTACAGCCCAGGCACGCCACCTGGGTTAGGATGTGGCCATTACAGGCCAGGAACACGGAGCCGCTATGCCCGCGGAACTGACCGACGAACAGATCCACAACGTCCTTCAGGGCATCCGGATCCCGCCGCAGCCCCAGATCATGGTGGACCTGCAGATGGAGCAGGCGATGCCGGACCCGGACATTGACCAGATCGCCAAGCTGATCCGCCAGGATGTCTCCCTTTCCGGGATGATGCTCAAGTTCGTCAACTCCCCCTTTCTCCAGCACAGCAACCAGATCTCGTCCATTGAGCAGGCCGTCTCGCTTCTGGGTCCGACCACGGTCATCAACATCATCAACGGCCTGAGCATCAAGGGCGAGATGTCCGATCAGGCTATCAGGGCGATGACGCGGTTCTGGGACACGGCCACGGATATCGCCCAGGTGTCCGCCCATGTGGCCCGGGCCATCGGGGCCAAGAACCCGGATGAATCCTACGCGATCGGGCTGTTCCACAACGCCGGCATTCCGCTGATGATGGAGCGCTTCCCCGACTACAACGACGTCATGATGGAGAGCTACGCGCGCTCCGAACCGCGGCTGATTGATGTGGAAAACCGGATACTGAACACCAACCACGCCGTGGTCGGCTATTACGTGGCCCGCTCCTGGAACCTGCCAGCACACCTGTGCGAGGTCATCGCGGAACACCACAACGTACAGCAGGTCTTTGCCCAGACCGGGACGCGAGCCCAGGAACGCAAGACCCTTCTGGCCATCCTCAAGATTGCGGAGCACATCTGTGGCAACTTCTCAATCCTGGGCCAGCAGGAGCAGGACTATGAATGGCAGCGCCTGGAGAACGACGTACTGATCCACACGGGGCTGACGCAGTACGACCTTGAGGAAATGGTACAAAGCTTCCGGGATATGGGGATTGCGGTCTACTGCAACTATTAACACGATCGTTAAAACTTGACCCCCTGCGCCGGATTGCATAGGGTCCTCTGCAGTATCAGTCAAATCAGGGCTCTATCCCATGCACTTGAATGAAGTTCAACTCAGGAATTTCCGGAACAAAGCTAAACTTAATGTTGAACTTGGCACCCGACTTACCCTTTTGGTAGGGGAAAATGGAACCGGCAAAACCGCCGTTCTGGATGGGATCGCTATTGCCCTAGGTGAGATCTCCAGCCACCTACCGAACATATCTGGCATTACATTTAATAAACAAGGTGATATACACCAAAAAAACAACCAATTGGCTGCGTATGCGCGGGTCAGTGTTTCCACTCCGTCAAGGTTGGAGTGGGACCGCACTCTGCGACGTGATCAAAGCCAGAAAACACTAGCAGAGATCCCTAAAGGATGTGGGACACAGCTCCTTCACCGTTATCTTGATGAAAATGTCATTGATCCTTATAATGAAAACCAATCCTTCACCTTGCCTGTTTACGCTTACTACAGCGTAAGCCGCGCTCTACTGGACCCTCCACTAAGACGCCGTAATTTCCAAGAGGCGCACAACCGCTTTGAAGCATTGCATGATGCACTGGGGGCACACAGCAGCTTCCGTTCGGCATTTATCTGGTTTTATAACAAAGAAAATGAAGAACACCGCTTGCAGCGGGATCTCAAGGATTTCAATGCCAGCCTTCCTGAGTTAGATGCCGTTAGACGTGCTATTACTAGCTGCTTCCCAGATCTCGAGGATCCCCAAATTGCACTCAACCCTTTACGGTTCATGGTTCGACAGCGCGGCGAATGGCTCAATATTGTCGAACTGAGTGACGGCTACAAGACGCTTTTGGGACTGGTTCTTGACCTGAGTGTCCGGATGGCAACGGCCAACCCACATCTGAAGGACCCACTTCACGCAAAGGCTTTGGTTATGATTGATGAAGTAGATCTTCACCTACATCCCGCGTGGCAAAGAACTGTCATCGGAGATTTGCTCAAAACCTTCCCCAGCACCCAGTTCGTCATGACAACCCACAGCCCGTACGTCGTTGAAACGGTTAATAACCACCTGAAGCGACACCAGATCCCCAACATGGCCATTGACGACCCGGAAATCCGGTCATTGCTGCCTTTATCATCCGCCGAAATTCGCGCTTATAGAGCCACCCTGGAAGGCATGGAAGACTTATTGGATCGGGATTCAGAACTACTTCAAGACAGTCTTTTAACGGAGTTCAATACCGTAAACGAACTCTACGATCGGATGCGTGACATTGAGTGGGACACGAGCCAGCCATGAATCTTGACCCATTTCAAGACTGTGTGTGCGGACGCATGGGAAACGTGCACACGATGTGCCTAGATGATAGAACACTTGAAGAAAACGGGAAAAGAGTGCGGCTCACCCCCAGAAATGGTGAGAGCGCCAAAACGATTGTTATTGATGGGGGCGCTCTAAATGACAATTTTCCCAAGTGTGATGGCCTGTTTTTACTACAGGGACACAACTGCAAATGGGCTGTCCTTGTCGAACTCAAGGGGACGAGCGACATCCCCCATGCATTTGAACAACTTGCTTATGTCCGCGACCACCGCCCCCAATATAGGACGTTATGCAACGCTCTCGGCAATGCCCCAGGTAATCAACCGGTTCGCAAAAAATACATCATCGTCTCCAATGGTCAGCTTGACCGCCCGAAGCAAGAGAGGCTTGAAAGAGAGCACGGAATCCGAGTGCAAATGGTTTTGGACCGGGCCCCAAATGCTCCTATACCAGAGTTGCGTGATAAACTGCGATAGCAATCGGCTCTTTCTGCTCAAAACCGGCGCAGGAAATCCAGCATGGCCGGTAATTGCTCGCGGAACCGCGTATAACGGTGGTTACCGCCCTCATGGATGAGGCACCTGGTCTGCGCAAACCGCTCGCCGGCTTCCCGGTAGTCCAGCGTTTCATCGCCAGTCTCGAGCAGGACCATCAAACGCTCGGGGTGTGACAGCGTCCCCGGATCCATGGCCTCAAGCTGGCGCAGGTGCTGTTCCGTCACATGGAAGCGCTCGCCCGTGTAGAGATTGGCATGGTCCCCCAACAGCGTCTCCGTCTGACGGTACGGATAAGCCGCCGGGTTGATGAGCACGGCCGCCAGCCCATACCGCTCGGCCATTACCATGGCGAAGAAGCCACCCAAGGAACTGCCGATCAGTCCGGGCCCGGCCCCCGGTGTAGCCTCAATCAGGTCCGTCAGCTGCGCCTCAACCTCCTCAGGCGTGGTGGCCAGCTGGGGAATGAACCAGCGACCCTGGTAGCCGGTTTCGTACAACCACGCATCCAGCTCACCCGCTTTCTCGGAAGCGGGTGCGCTCCGGAAACCATGCAGATAGATCAGGTCCGGGTCGTCAGTAGCCAATACTGTCAATCTCCAGTCCGTAGTCCTTATCAGCAATGCGCTCCACCCCGCTACGGATGCGCCCATCCGGATAAAGCACCAGCCAGCGGTACCCCGGCGGTGCCGAGTCCACCGCAAAGGACTGCGAATCCGGGAGAAACTGGAAGCAGGTGGAGGGCGACGCCAGCATGCGCCAGCCATTGGCCTGCTGGTCCAGGGACTGGTGGATATGCCCACAGAGCAGGCCCCGCACCTGAGAGTGGCGCGCCAGCACCTCAAAGAGCGCTTCGTGATCCTGCAGGCCGATGGTATTCATCCACTCAGCACCGATACGCACGGGGTGATGGTGAAGACAGACCAGGGCATGGTCATTGGGGTACTCCCTGAGGCACGCCTCCAGGTACGCCAGCTCCTGCTCGCCCAGGTGCCCGTGCACCTGCTCCGGTACCGAGGAATCCAGGAAGATCAACTGCCAGCCACGGCCTCGATACCGCCGTTCCGCGGACCGGGTGCCCGCGATGGTCCGGCTCATGGCCGCAAGGACATCATGGTTGCCAGCAAACCAGAAGACCGGCCCCTCAAAAAAGGCGGTCCGCTCCTGGAAGTGCTGATAGGAAGCGTCGCTGCCATCCTGGGAAATATCCCCAGTGGCGAGAACCAGATCCGGCTGCCCATAGTGCGCCCGCACATGCGACAGCACGGCATCCAGCGTGCGGCGGGTGTTCATCCCAAGCAGTCGCCCGTCCGGATCTCCCAACAGATGGGGATCCGTGATCTGCAGCACATGCAGCGGGTCCGTGGCGGCATCCATGGTGGCTGTGAGCTCCCTTAAATCAATATGCCCTTCAATATAGCGAATTGACAGTCTGATTTCCCGCCGGATTCAGGGATCGTCATCACGCGTTCAGGATTCCATGCTCCAGACCGAGTCCAGATCCGCCGCCTGGCCGAATTTCAGACAGAAATCCAGCCAGTCCGCAAGAAACAGGTTGATCTGAAGTTTCTCATCCGGCAGATGCATGCGGGCATTGGGATAGGGGTTCACCGCCTGGATCCGCCCATGCCGGAAACAGCTCATCACCTCCAGCATGGCCACGTCGTGGTAAGCGCGCACCGTCATCCGCGGGTTATTGAGCCAGCGACCGTTGTTCGCCACCTGCTCCAGATACCAGGTTTCGGTGAAACGCGCCTTCTCCAGCCGGCACAGGTGCACGTCACCCAGGTGACGATCACCATCGCGGAGCCGGAAGAACACGTCGGTGTCCGGGTCGGTGCCCAGGCGCTCCAGGTGGCTGAGCCGATGGTAGTTGGCCTCGCACACCGCCGCAAAGCGGGTCAGGTCCGGCACATACCCCTGCGCCATCAGCCAGCCCCCCATTCATACCGCAGCCGCTCCCGGTTCAGGGCCAGCCACTGCAGGGCCATGATGGCCGGCGCATTCCAGATGCGGCCTGAACGCAATCCCGTCATCGCCGTCTCGAAGGCCAGCGGCTGTACGCGGATATCCTCGTTTTCATGCTCAAGGCCGTGGATACCGCCAGCGCCTTGCGCATCCACGCAGCCCGCGTAAAGGTGCACAAGCTCGTTGGTACCGCCGGGGGAGGCCAGATAGTCGCAGATCCGCTCCACACGCCCGAGGGTCAGCCCCACTTCCTCCTGCGCTTCACGCCGGGCGGTGGTTTCGCCATCATCTCCACGCTCATTGATGCCAGCGACCACCTCCAGCAACCAGGGCGAGGCCTGGCGACCCAGGGCACCAGCCCGAAACTGCTCCAGCAGCACCACCTCATCCCGCCAGGGATCATAGGGCAGCACACAGGTGCAGTTCTCGCGCCAGAAGATTTCACGGTGCATGGAGGGGCTCCAGCCACCACTGAAAAGCCGGTGGCGGAACCTCAGCCCACGCAGCTGGAAGAAGCCCTGATAGAGCACCTCATCGGATTCGAGGGTGACATCGTCATGGTTGAAGGTACTGTCCAGCTCTCCCATCAGGGCCTCACTGCGCTCATACTTCGTGGTACAGATCCCCTCCCTGCTCGCGGAACTCCGCGGACTTATCCGCCATTCCTTCCTGCAACGCCGCTTCCTCGGTCAGGCCATGCTCCCGCGCGTAGTCACGCACTTCCTGCGAGATTTTCATGGAGCAGAACTTGGGCCCGCACATGGAGCAGAAGTGCGCCACCTTCGCCGAATCCTTGGGCAGGGTTTCATCGTGATAGGCACGGGCCCGTTCCGGGTCCAGCCCGAGGTTGAACTGGTCTTCCCAGCGGAATTCGAAACGTGCCTTCGAAAGCGCGTCATCCCGCCGCTGGGCTCCGGGGTGGCCCTTGGCCAGGTCTGCCGCGTGCGCCGCAATCCGGTAGGCCATCAACCCTTCCTTAACATCCTCCCGGTTGGGCAGGCCCAGATGCTCTTTTGGCGTCACGTAGCAGAGCATGGCGCAACCATACCAGCCGATCATGGCGGCGCCAATCCCGGAGGTGATGTGATCATAGCCCGGCGCAATGTCGGTTGTCAGCGGCCCCAGTGTGTAGAAGGGGGCCTCGTCACAGCACGCCAGCTGGCGCTCCATGTTCTCCTGGATCAGGTGCATGGGCACATGGCCCGGGCCTTCGATCATGCACTGGACGTCATACTCCCAGGCAATCTTGGTCAGTTCCCCCAGTGTCTCCAGCTCGGCGAACTGGGAGCGGTCATTGGCATCCGCGATGGAACCCGGGCGCAAACCATCCCCCAGCGAAAAGGCCACGTCATAGGCCTTCATGATCTCGCAGATTTCCCGGAAGTGGGTGTAAAGGAAGCTCTCTTCATGGCGCGCCAGACACCACTTGGCCATGATGGAGCCACCACGAGACACAATGCCGGTGGTCCGCTCCGCCGTCATGGGCACATGGTGGAGGCGTACCCCAGCATGGATGGTGAAATAATCCACGCCCTGCTCCGCCTGCTCGATCAGCGTATCCCGGAACAGTTCCCAGGTCAGGTCCTCGGCCACGCCATCCACTTTCTCCAGGGCCTGGTAGATGGGCACCGTCCCCACCGGAACCGGCGAATTACGCAGCAGCCATTCGCGGGTTTCGTGGATGTCCTTGCCGGTCGAGAGATCCATGATGGTGTCCGCGCCCCAGCGGATCGCCCAGGTCAGCTTGCCCACCTCTTCCTCGATCGACGAGGTCACCGCCGAGTTACCGATGTTGGCGTTGACCTTCACCAGGAAGTTGCGGCCAATGATCATGGGCTCGGATTCAGGGTGGTTGATATTGTTCGGAATGATGGCGCGCCCCCGGGCCACTTCATCGCGCACGAACGCCGCGCTGACGCCCTCCCGAATGGCAATGAACTCCATCTCCGGTGTCACGATGCCCTGGCGGGCATAGTGCATCTGGCTGACGTTCCCCCCTTCACTGGCCACCCTGGGCTTGGGCGGGCGGCCGAAGCGGAAAGCATCCCGCCTGGGATCGCGTAGACGCTGGCGTGTGGTTTCAGAACTGAACTCAGGCAGCTGTTGCGTATCACCCCGTTCCTCAATCCAGCTGGCGCGCAACGGCGTCAGCCCCTGGCGCAGGTCAATGGTGGTTTCCGGGTCCGTATAGGGGCCGGACGTGTCATACACCTGTACCGGGTCATTGGGCTGCGGCCCCTCGGCCGTATCGGTCGGGCTGAGCTGGATCTCACGCATGGGAACACGCAGGTCCGGACGGCTGCCCGACACGTACACCTTGCGCGATGCCGGCAACTGGTCAATGGTCGCGTCGTTAACGCGCTCGTTCTCGCTCAGAAGCTGATCGGATGGGCTCATGGATGGTTCTCCTCCGTTGGTGGTTGAACGGACGGGAGAACGCAGAAGCAGATCTGTTAGGAAAGATTCACGCGTTACACCAGTGGCACGCTTGTCTCGATCCCTACGCCGGTGCTAACCGGATCAGGTCTGCGGGTTCTGCATTCGCAATCTCAGCCGGCGCGGCGGCACAAGCCGCCCCGTCTCCGGCACCCCGTCAAGACAGTCCATTCGAGTCTAGAGATTGCCCGGCAACTTGTCCATAATGGTGACCGCCGGTCACGACCCACCCTGATCAACGCTTGAGGGAACCAATGAAAGCGCGCGCTCTTCCAGTACTGATGGCGGCCCTGCTGCTCCCCACAACCCATGCCTATGGCGAAGGGCTGATGGACGTCTACCAACAGGCCCTGTCGTACGATTCAGACCTGGCCGCCGCCCGGGCCGCCCGGCAGGCCAGGGAAGCGGCCGTGGATGAGTCCAGGGCCCCGCTGCTGCCCCAGCTGGACGCCTCTGCCCAATCCACCTATACCGAAGTCAACACCGTGGATGGGGACGTCACCAGTCACCAATACGGCCTGGAGCTCAACCAGCCCCTGTTCCGGGCCAATGCCTGGTACGGCTTCCAGGCCAGCCAGAAGCAGAGCGAGGTGGCGGCCGCGGAGCTGTCACGCGCCGAGCAGGGCCTGATGCTCAAGGTTGCGGAACAATACTTCAACGTCCTTCGCGCCAAGGACGAACTGGACACCGCCCAGGCTCAGGAAGCAGCGCTCCGGCGCCAGTGGGAACAGGCCAAGGAACGCTATGACGTGGGGCTTGTGGCCACTACCGAGGTGGAAGAAGCCCGTGCCGGCTACGACGCCAGCCGCTCCCAGCGCATCGCCGCCAAGAGCCAGCTGGACATTGAACGTGAAAGCCTGGCAAGGCTGACCGGCCAGTTCCCGGACTCACTGGAACGCCTGGAGACCGACTTCCCCATCAGCAGCCCGGATCCAGACAGCCCCAAGGCCTGGGCACAGACCGCACTGGAACAGAACTGGGAACTCAAGGCGCAGCAGCTCACCGTGGAAGCCACCCGCGAGAAACTCAGCGCGGCGCGCTCCGAGCATCTGCCCACGCTGGACCTGTTCGCGAAGGTCCAGCGTCAGCATCAGGACACCAACTTTGATCTCCCGGCCGCCGGTGGCGCGCCCGGAGGCGGCGCGCCACCCCGGCCCACTAACCCGATGGAAGACTACCCCCGGACTGACACCACCGTGGGTCTGTCCCTGAACATTCCGCTGTACAGCGGCGGCGGCACCCAGGCCGGCGTCCGGCGGGTGCGCTCAGAGACGGACAAGGCGCAACGGGAGCTGGATACCGTCCGGCGCAACGTGCGGCTGGATGCCCGCTCTCTGTTCCGTCGCATCACCACCAACATCCAGACCATCGAGGCCCAGCGCCAGACCATTGTCTCCAGCCGCAGTGCACTCGAAGCCACCCGGGCGGGCTATGACGTGGGCACCCGGAATATTGTGGAAGTACTGGACGCGGAACAGAACTACTACGTGGCCCTTCGGGATTACGCCAATGCCCGCTACGACTATGTGCTCAACACGCTGCGCCTGAAGCAGGTCGCCGGCACCCTGAGCCCGCAGAACCTGCAGCGCCTCGACCGCTGGTTGAGCGCTACGGCGCCCGGCATTGAGCGCCTGGCACGCCAGGTTACCCGGGAGGAGCAGGAAGACGGGAACTGATTCCCTCCACCAGGCGCGTTACCGCTCCCTGGTTGGCATCCACAACGGCCCGGGCCCGCTTGCCAAGCGACGCCCTGGCCGAGGCATCGCCCGCCAGCTCCTCAAGGGCGGCAGCCAGGGCATCGGTACTATCGACAAAACGCACTGCCTGCTCATCAGCAAGGTGCTCAAAAATACTGGCAAAATTGAACACATGCGGGCCGGTCAGCACGGGCAACGACCAGGCAGCCGCCTCCAGCGGGTTGTGGCCCCCACGCTCAATGAATGAACCGCCAATAAAAGCTGCGTCCGCACAGCCAAACAGCATCAACAGTTCACCCATGGTATCCGCCAGATAGACCTGCGCAGCCGCCGGGTCGTCACCCGCCGCGCGACGCGCCACCGTCAGCCCCTTGTCCGCGATAAGCCGGGCCACCGCCCCGAAGCGTTCGGGGTGGCGTGGCACCAGGACGAGCAAGGCCTCCGGATCACGCGCCAGAAGGCGCTGGTGTGCGTCCAGCAGAGGGCCATCCTCGCCCTCGTGGGTACTCGCGGCGATCCAGACCAGGCGATTCTCTCCAAAGGCAGCCCGCTGGGCCGCAGCCTCACCGCAAACGGTCTCCGGAATGCTCACGTCGTACTTGATGGAGCCCGTTACCGTCACCCGCGCCCGTTTCGCCCCCAGCTCCACAAACCGGCGCGCGTCCGGTTCCGCCTGGGCGGCTATCCAGTCCAGTTCATCAAAGGCCGGGAGTGACAGGGGCGCTACCCGTGCATAGCCGGCAGCGGACTTCTCCGAAAGCCGGGCATTGGCCAGGATAACCGGCACCTGCCGGTGCGCACAGCCATGAACAAGATTCGGCCAGACCTCCGTTTCCATGATCACCAGAATGGCGGGATCCATCCGGCGCAGGAAGCGGTTCACCATGTGCGGCAGATCGTACGGAATATAGCGATGAGCCACCTGATGACCAAAAACCTCCCGCACCCGATCCGCTCCGGTGGGGGTCATGGTGGTAATCAACACGGACCGCTCCGGGAACTGCGCCATCAAGCGCCGGACCATGGGGACCGCGGCCAGGACCTCGCCCACCGATACCGCATGCACCCAGATCGGTTTCACCCCTGCCGGTGCGGCATGCCCAAAGCGCTCGCACACACTGCCCCGGTACCCCGGCTCACGCAGACTCCGGTACCAGAGAAACGCGAGCACACCAGGCAATGCCAGGTACAGACACAAAGAATACAACCATCGACCCATCGCGGGCATCGCTCCCTCCTAGAGTGTGCGCGCATTCTGGCACAGTCCCTGAGACGCATCACGCTTATGCATGATTCCACCTTTGGTGCCTGCCAGCCTCTGTGGTAGCTTAAATCGCCTACCAGACGCCCAAGGAATGCGCTGCAAGTATGAGTCAAACCGCCACACTATGCCGTTTCATCGGGCCCATCACCCTGGCATTGATGCTGGGCATGGGGTCTCCCGCCGTTGCAGCGCCCTGGCAGGAGCCCGGCGACATCCGGGCACGCTATTCAGCGCAGAAACTGTCGGATACCGGCTCCCTGGACCGGACTACCTCCACCTGGCCACTGATGTGGGGCAACCTCGAACAGGGTTATAGCAGGGCCAGCACCACCGGCTCAAAGCCCGATACAACGCTCAGTTACCTCAAGTTTGAGCGCCAGCAACAAGCCAGCCGGGGATTTCACGCCGAGGGATCGCTCGCCAGCGCCAGCGACGGGGCGCTGATTCAGGGCTTCGATGCCTCCCCCCAGGAGAGCGGCCAGGCGGGCCTGACCCTGGAGTGGATTGGCAATCACTGGGCACTCGGCCTGTCGCCCTCTTACACCTCCTCGCCGAATGACGACGATACACTCCGGGCGGACGGCTCCTACCTTGCCTTTTCCACCGGCAACTGGATCGTCGGCGTTGGCAGCATCGAACGCTGGTGGGGACCGGGCTGGCAATCGAGCCTGATCCTGTCCAACAACGCACGCCCGATTCCCTCAGTATGGATCAACCGCCTCAACGCCACCGCCCCGGAATCCGAATGGCTGGAGTGGATCGGCCCTTGGGACGTCACCGCTTTCCTGGGCGAGCTTGAAGATGAGCGCGCCGTCCCGGAGCCCAAGGTTCTTGGCATGCGCCTGACGATCCGCCCACTCCAGGGGCTGGATATCGGATTTTCGCGCCTGATCATGCTCGGCGGGGAGGGCTACTCCGAGAGCGGTTCAACCTACTGGAATGCCCTGATCGGTCGCGATAACGCTCAGCTTGGGGAAGAGGACCCCGGCGACCAGCTCGGCGCCGTGGATATCCGCTACGGCACCGACCTCGGGCCCAGCACCGTGGGCGTCTACACCCAGATGATGGGCGAGGATGAAGCCGGCGCCTTCCCGGCCCGCAAATCCTGGTTGCTGGGGAGCGACGCCACCAGCACCTGGTTTGGAGCGGAACAGCAATGGTTCATCGAATACAGCAACACCATTGCCAATGACCTCAGTGGCGATGCCATGCCCAACATCACCTACAGCCACAGCCGCTACCACTCCGGGCAGCATTACCGGGGCCGCAACATGGCAGCCAGCCAGGGCGGCGACGCCCGCATGCTGACCCTGGGGGGCTGGCACTTTCTCGGCAGCGGTACCAACCTGGGGGCCCGGCTATCGCGCATCGAGCTCAACACCGACGACTCAACCACGATCCAGGCCCCATCCAGTGATGTGGACTACTTCGTGCCCGCCAGCGATCAGACGCTGACCCAGGTGTCGCTCAGTCTCGGCACTGAAATCGCCCAGGGCTGGTTCAGCGCCGAAGCCCGTTACGCCGACCAGTCCATTGAAACCCTGAGCGGGGATCTGGACCAGTGGCGCATCAGCGGCGAATGGCGCTACCGTTTCTGACCATTCTGAAGGATCAACACCAACCGATGACGCAGCGAGCCAACATGCCAAGAATCCGGTTCATTACCGCCCTACTCATTCTGGGCACCCTGCTGGTACCACTCACCAGCATGGCCCAGAACCTGTCCCAGTCGGACATTGACCGCTTCATGTCGCTGCCCAAGTCCCAGCAGCAACAGCTGGCGGAGCAATACGGCGTGGACATAGACCAGCTGCGCCAGCGCCAGAACAGCGGCGATAACTCCCTGGAACAGCCTGATAAGCCCGTAGTCCAGCAACAGAAGAATACCAGTGACGACGGCAGTGACGCCTCCGGCTCGAAGAACGAGGGGAACGGGGGCGCCAGCAAGGCCGGCAAGAGCGATACCCTCAAGGCCTTCGGGTACGAGCTTTTCAAGGGCGAACCCTCCACCTTCGCGCCCGTGACAGAAGTTCCCGTGCCTTCCGGCTACACCATTGGCACCGGCGACACCCTCCAGCTTCAGCTCTATGGCAAGAAGACCGGTGAATACAGCCTGACCGTCGGCCGGGACGGTACCATCGCGCTGCCTGAAATCGGCCCCTACAGCGTAGCCGGGCTCACCTTCAATGAGTTGCGCAATGAAATCCAGAAGGTTGTCTCGGACCGCTTCATTGGTGTCCAATCCAGTGTCCGCCTTGGCGAGCTGCGCAGCATGCGCGTGTTCGTTCTCGGCGAAGCCCGCAACCCAGGCGCCTATACGGTCAGTTCTCTCTCCACCCTGACCAATGCGCTCTTTGTTTCCGGCGGTATCGAGAAGACCGGTTCGCTGCGGCGCATCCAGCACAAGCGTGACGGCGAGGTCATTGGCACCTTCGACCTCTACGACCTGCTTCTGGAGGGCGACAGCAGCGATGACGCCCGACTGCAGGCCGGCGATGTCATCTTCATCCCCCCCGTTGGCAAACGCGTCGGCATCAGCGGTGAGGTTCAGCGCCCCGCCCGGTACGAGCTGCGCGACGAGAAAACGCTTGAATCGGTCATTGAACTGGCCGGCGGGATGACCGACCAGGCCTATCCCCGGCGGGTACGCATTGAGCGCATCAATGACGACTTCTTGACGATGCTCAGCGAAGCCGATGCCTCCAGGGCGAAGGGCCTGAACACAGGGGTCAAGGCTGGCGACCGGATCCGCGTGCCCTCAATCGCGGACGTCACCGGCCAGTACGTGGAACTGCGCGGCGCTGTCACACGCTCAGGGCGCTTTGCCTGGATGCCTGGCATGCGCCTGAGCTCACTGATTTCCAACCTGGAAACCGACCTGGACGAGGCAGCCGATCACGATTCAGCCCTGCTGGTGCGCAGGGACGCCGACACCGACCGGATCACAACGCACTTCGTGAATCCAAGGGCCGTCGCCAATAACCCTGGCACGGCAGCCGACCCCAAACTTCAGGAAAAAGACCGGATCCTGTTCTTTGCGGATCGAGCCAAAGCCGATGACCCCAAGTCGACCAATAAGAACTGGCAGCGCCAGACAATGCTCGGCAGCGTTATTGAGCGGCTCCGCAAGCAGTCAACGCCGAACCAACCAGCGCCAGTGGCCTCCATCAACGGCGAAGTGCGCTACCCCGGGAGCTACCCCATCCCCCAGAACCGCTCCTTCAAGCAGCTGCTCCAGCTCGCCGGCGGCCTCAAGGACAGTGCCTCCCTGCACGAAGCCGAAGTTTCCCGCCTTGAGCGTAACGCACAGGGTGATGGTGAGCGCGCCATCCGCAAACTGGACCTCACCCCCCTGGCAAACGGCGGCTCAATCAGCGGCTTCCAGCTGCAAAGCCGGGATCGCATCCAGGTCAAAGCCATCCCCGCCTTCGACGACAATCGCACCATGACGCTCAAGGGCGAAATCCGCTTCCCTGGCACCTACAGCCTCAGAAAGGGAGAAACCCTGGCGGACGTCGTCCAGCGCGCGGGTGGACTCACCCGGTACGCCTTTCCCAAAGGCGCGGTTTTCACGCGTGAATCACTGAAAAAACGCGAAGCCAAACGCCTGCGCGAAGCCAGGGAAAAGCTCCGGGGCCAACTCCTCGGCCAGAAGATTGAAGGCAAGGACTTCACCAACCAGCAACAAAGTCAGCAGCAGATGCAACAGCTCCTGGACCGGGTCAAGGATGCCCGCCCGGTTGGTCGGATGGTGATCGATCTTGAACGAGCCCTCAACGATCCCGACTACCAGAGTATTCGCCTGCAAGCCGGCGACTCGCTCACTGTCCCTGAGCAGCCTCAATCGGTCTCCGTTCTGGGCGAGGTCCAGTACCCCACCAACCACCTGCACGAGGAAGGGCTGACCCTCAGCGACTACATCGAACGCAGTGGCGGGCCCAACCGCCAGGCGGACGAAGAGCGGGTCTACATCATCCGCGCCGATGGCTCTGTCTCGTTGCCCAACCGGAGCAACTGGTTCGCGTCGAACCGGACCCAGCTCCATCCAGGGGATACCGTGATCATGCCCATGGACGTGGACCAGCTGAGCCAGCTCCAGCTCTGGACGGACGTGAGCCAGATCATCTACCAGATGTCGCTCGGCGCCGCCGCGATCAGCAACCTCTGATGGTCAGTAACGGAGACAGGACAACGGCATGAGCGAACACCAGACCCACAGCGCCGAGCGTTATGACCATGACGATGAGATTGACCTGCGCGACCTCATCCTCACCCTTTGGCACGGTAAATGGCTGATCATCAGCATTACCGTGCTTTTTGCCATTGGCGGCGTGGCCTATGCGCTGCTGCAACCAAACCAGTACCGGGCGGAAGCCATACTGGCTCCTGCCGATGAAGAGCAAGGGCCGCAGATCAGCGGCCAGCTCGGCAGCCTTGCCAGCATGGCCGGCGTGGATGTTGGCGGCCAAGGGGGCTCCAAGACCATCATCGCCAAGGAAATCCTGCAATCACGGGCATTTCTTGCGGACTTCATCCGTCGCCATGACCTGGCCGTGCCCCTGTTGGCCACGGAAGGCTGGGATAAGGAAACCAGTGAGTGGCGCATTGATCCCGAGGTCTATAACCCGGACACCGATGAATGGCAACAGAACGAAGAGGGGGAGAGCCTCAAACCAACGGACTGGGACCTGGTCAAGCGCTTCCGGGCCATGTTCTCGGTCTCGGAGCCCAGTGAGACCGGCATGATCACCGTCAGCATTGAGAACCAGTCGCCTGTGGCCGCCCAGCAATGGGTCGAGCAGCTTGTCGCCGACATCAATGAGCACATGCGCCAACAGGACGTCCAGGAAGCGCAAGATCGCATCGACTACCTGAAGGAGCAGGTCCAGCAAACCAGCATTACCGGCATGCAGCAGGTGTTCTACCAGCTGATCGAGAAGGAAACCCGCACCGTGATGCTGGCCAACGCCCAGGATGAATACGTGTTCCAGACCATTGACCCCGCTGTGATCCCGGAAGAGAAGAGCGCCCCACAACGGGCACTCATCTGCATCCTGGCCACCATGCTGGGCGGCATGCTAAGCGTTTTTGCGGTCTTTGTGCGTTCCTTTATCAGGAACCTCAGGGCACCTGAGCCGGCCTGATCAGCCGGCCAGTGTCAGCCAATCCCGGTTGCGTTCCCGCTTGCCCTCCACGGCATCAAAGTACATCTGCTGGAACTGTTCCGTGATGGGGCCGCGGCTGCCCTTGCCAATGGTACGATTGTCCAGCTCGCGGATGGGCAGTACCTCGGCGGCAGTGCCCGTAAAGAACGCTTCATCCGCGATGTAGATCTCATCCCGCGTGATCCGCCGCTCCCGAACAGGGATGTCGAGTTCGCGGGCAAAATCAAGGATGCTCCGGCGGGTAATGCCGTCCAGGCAGGAAGTCAGCTCCGGCGTGTGCAGCTCACCATTGATCACGATGAACAGGTTCTCACCAGTGCCCTCGGCCACATAGCCCTCATTATCCAGCAGCAGGGCTTCGTCGTAACCGCAGGTCATGGCCTCATTCAGCGCCAGCATGGAATTGATGTAGTTACCATTGGCCTTGGCCTTGCACATCGTGATGTTCACGTGATGACGAGTGTACGAGGAGGTGCGGATACGGATGCCCTGCTCGCGCGCCTCGGGCGCCATGTAGGACGGCCACTCCCAGGCGGCAATCATGACGTGTACCTTCAGGTTATCCGCGCGCAACCCCATGCCTTCGGAGCCCAGAAACACCATGGGCCGGATGTAGGCGGAAGCCAGACCGTTCTCGCGCACCACCAGCCGTTGCGCCTCGTTGAGGGTCTCCTCATCGTAGGGCATGGCCATGTTGAGGATGTGCGCGGAGTTGAACAGGCGCCGGGTATGGTCCTGGAGACGGAAAATCGCCGGCCCTTCCCCGGTGCTGTATGCCCGCACCCCCTCAAAACACCCCATGCCGTAATGCAGCGTATGGGTCAGCACATGCACCTTGGCGTCACGCCAGGGCACCAGTTCCCCATCAAGCCAGATAAGACCATCACGATCCGCCATCGACATTGCCGCCAACTCCTCTTCTCTGCTGTCTGTTCAGTCCGGCGTAGCGCCAAGCATCCGATTCTAGCAGCAAACCCACCCCGGGTGAGAATCTGTACCCGCGCCCCGATCCACCTGATACAATCCAGTTCTCATATTCTTCCCCATCCCCAACGCACAACCGCCGCCCTATGCATGACGAAGCCGATATACTGGACTCAGCCCTGAACACCAGTTTTGATTTCTTGACCCTGGAACGGGGTGATGACTATTTTGCCCAAGGGCGCGTTACGGGCCTCAAGCGGGCGCTGGAGGGGTTTAACCTGCTGCGTTTTGACGCCACGGTTCGCGGCAGTGGCGCCAAGCAGTATCAATGCACCGCCATCATCGACCGAGGCCACCCGGAACGAATACGCAGCCTCTGCAGCTGCCCTGTTGAAGTCAGCTGCAAGCACACCGCCGCCATGCTGATGCAAGCCCTGCAGCTGAGCGAGCAGCATTCGCACATCCAGAACCAGATCGGCAGCACCGACCTTCAGCTCCAGGCCTGGCTGGGCCAACTCCACCAGTACCAGGCCAGAAACCGCGCCAGCACCCCGCCCGACCGGCTGGCCTATGTGCTCACCCCCGCCCCCAGGGGCATAGGCGTGAGCGTTGAGGTGTATAAGGGCAGCCGCCGCAAGGACGGCACCTTCGGGAGCAATGTCCAGCACAACAGCACCTGGGCCAAGACCTCGCTGGGTGAAGACCGGCCCCGTTACATCCAACCGGAAGACGTGGACACCATTGGCTGGCTCCGCAACCTGCTGGACCAGAGACACTACGCCCTGCAGCCTCAGGGCCGCACGGGCTACCACTTCCTTCAGAGCGCCCAGGCAACGCAACGCCTGTTCTGGCAGCACACGGACGCTCCCCTGGGGGCCGGCCCCGCGTTGGAGGGGCACATCGAATGGCATCAGAACGACGATGCCACGCTGTACCCAAAGCTGACCACCGAATCCGGCGCTGTACGCTACATTCCCACGGAGCCCGCCCTGTACCTGGATGAGGCCCAGGGCCTCATCGGCCTCCTTGAAATGCCCGGTGACGCCACGGCAACCCGTCTGCTGCTTGAGGCCCCTGTGCTGACCCTGGAGCAGATGCAGCAGCACCTGCCGGACATCGAACCACTGCTGAACGCGTGCCAGGCCCCGGAACCACCTGCCATTGACTCACTGGAGGTCATCTCGGAATCCCCACAACCCGCCCTGACGCTCGCGCAGATACCCCCGGAACAGAGCGGGGCCTCGCAGGCCACCCCGCTCATCCGCGTCAGCTTCCGCTATGGCGGGTTCGACATCCCATGGCACCTGCAGCAGAACCCGGTTCACACCGAGCACACCGACGCCTCACCGGTGGTGATCCACCGCCAGCTGGAAGCGGAGGAAGCCTGGATGCAGCAGGTCCGCAGCTATCCGCCGCTGGAACCCTACGGCCCCGACGGACTGTTCACCCTCAGCCGGCACCGTGACTGGCTCGACCTGCTCGCCTGGCATGTTCCCAAGCTGGAACGCGCTGGCTGGAAGATCATCATGGATGAGAACCTGGACGTGCCGGTGGTCGAGCCCCAGCAGTGGTACGGGCAGGCAGAAGCCGACACCGAAGGGGGCTGGTTCAACCTGGAGCTCGGTATCGTCCACGAGGACCAGACCATCAACCTGGTGCCCCTGCTGTTGCAGGGACTGGACCACCTGCGCGACGAGATGGACACCACCGAGGACGGCGAGCTGAGCCTCCCCAGCCACCTGTGGCTGCACGATGACCAGTCACTGCTGCGCATTCCCTCGGAACGCGTCAAGCCGCTGCTGCAGGTCACCCTTGAACTCTACCGCGACCGCGATGCCCGCGAGGGCCAGCTGCGCCTTTCGCGCATGGAAGCCGCCCGGGTCATGGGCGAATCCGAGGCTGAATGGCGCTCCGAGCACAACCTCGGGAACCTCGCCCGGGAGCTGGCAGACTTTGAGCAACTGCCCAACACCCAGGTGCCCGAGGGCTTCCACGCCACACTGCGGGACTACCAGCAACAGGGCCTGGACTGGCTGCAGTTTCTCCACCGGGCCGGGCTGGGCGGCATCCTTGCCGACGACATGGGCCTTGGCAAGACCCTGCAGACCCTGGCGCACCTGCACACGCTCAAGCAGGCCGGGCAGCTCACTGCCCCCGCACTGGTCATCTGCCCCACCAGTGTTCTGCCCAACTGGCGCCACGAAGCCCAGCGTTTCACCCCGGCGCTGCAGGTGCTCACCTTCCATGGCCCCCAACGCCATAACCAGCTCGAGGTGCTGCCCGAAGCGGACCTAGTTCTGAGCACCTACCCGTTGCTGACCCGTGACCGCGAACACCTGACCAACACCCAGTGGGCAGTCGTCATCCTGGATGAGGCCCAGAAGCTCAAGAACCCCAACGCCGCCACCACTCAGGTCGCCATGGCCCTGCCGGCCCAGCAAACCATCGCCCTCACCGGCACCCCCATGGAAAACCACCTGGAAGAGCTCTGGTCCCTGTTCGGGCTGGTTGCGCCCGGTTACCTGGGGGACCGCTCCCAGTTCCGTGAAACCTTCCGCACCCCCATCGAAAAATACAACGACACGGAACGCCACCAGGCACTGCAACGCCGCATCCGCCCCTTCATCCTGAGGCGGACCAAGGAAGAGGTCACCCCCGAACTGCCGGAAAAAACCGAGATCACGCGCACCATTACACTGACCGGCGCCCAGCGCGACCTGTATGAAACCGTGCGTGCCAGCATGGACCAGAAAGTGCGCCAGCTGATGCAGGAAAAAGGCGTGGGCCGCAGCCAGATCGAAATCCTGGAAGCCCTGCTCAAGCTCCGCCAGGCCTGCTGTCACCCCGCGCTTGTTAAGAACAGCGCCACCAAACGCCTGAACTCCGCCAAGCTGGATTACCTGATGGAGATGCTGCCGGCGCTGCTCGAAGAAGGCCGGCGCATTCTCATCTTCTCCCAGTTCACGAGCATGCTGGAGCTGATCCAGGCGGAACTGCGGTCGCGCCACCTGGATTACGCCCTGCTCACCGGCGACACCCGGGACCGGGACACCCCCATCAGCCGCTTCCAGAACGGCGAGGTCCCCATCTTCCTCATCAGCCTGCGCGCCGGCGGCGTGGGCCTCAACCTTACCGCCGCCGACTGCGTCATCCACTATGACCCCTGGTGGAACCCCGCCGTGGAAGACCAGGCCACGGACCGCGCCTGGCGCATTGGCCAGGACAAGCCAGTCATGGTCTACCGCCTGGTGTGCGAAGGCACCGTGGAGGAACGCATGGAAGCCATCAAAGCCGACAAGGCCGCGCTGGCGGAATCCGTTTACGGTGAAGGCGGCAGCTTCTCCAGTGCGCTCACCGCGGAGGACGTTCAGGTTCTGTTCCAGCCCATCGGCGCGTGACATAATGCGCCCATGGACCACGAGACTGAACAACGGATCCTCCAAGCACTGCAGCCTTTTGAAGGACTGCGGCTGATTGTTGCCTTCGGCTCTGTCGCCAAGGGCCGGCAGACACCGGATAGCGATCTGGATGTTGGCGTTCTGGCGCCCCAACCACTGAGCAGCAACCGGAAGATCGCCATGAGCAACGCGCTTGCATTGGCGTTCAACCGGCCCATCGACCTGGTTGACCTTCAAACCGCCGGCCAACCACTGCTCAGTGAGATCATCGCCAACGCCACCCCCATCCATGACGCCGATGACGAATGGGGCAATCTCATCTACCGCAACATCATGGAGAACGAAGACTTCGTTCCCCTGCAACAACGCATCCTCCGGGAGAAGCGCCAGGCATGGCTGAACGGCTGATTGAACAGAAGCTGGAATCGCTGCGACGCTGCGTGGGCCGGGTCCAGGAACGCATTCCCGCGACAAGCGAGGCCCTGGCGGACGACCCGGACAGCCAGGACATTGTCGCCCTCAACCTGACCCGCGCCATCCAGCTCTGCGTGGACATCGCCTCCCACTGGGTATCGCGCCATCCTGAACTTCCCGCTCCCCAGAGCATGGGCGAGTCCTTTGAGCTGCTTACCAGAGCGGGCGTCATTGATCCAACTCTGGCTACCCAACTGCGCCATTCCGTGGGTTTCCGCAACATCATGGTCCACGCCTATGAGGAAGTGGACTGGCGAATCGTTCACGCCATCGGCACCGAACACCTCGACGAATTCCGACAGTTCGCCCGCTCTATCGCAGAAGCCACAGACCTGAGCTGACCCCAGCCGTCTCCATAGCTCCAGATTACCCCCAAGAGATGAAGAAGTTCTCAGACGCTACCGAACACATTTGCTCTCATAGGCTCCCTTGCTATAATTCAGCGTTCAGGCACTGAACGCGCTACGAAAGCGCACCCATTGACGGCAACGGGGGGATACGCCCCGGGGCGGTAGCGTGCCCAGCCGCCTTCCATCCTTGTTGCAACATGCTCACAGACAACGACCGCTACCACCTCCTGCGCACCCTGGCGGACAACCCCAACCTCTCCCAGCGCCAGCTCGCCACCGAGCTCGGCTACAGCCTGGGCAAGCTCAACTATTGCCTCAAGGCCCTCAAGGAGAAGGGATGGATCAAGGCGGAAAATTTCCGCAACAGCCAGAACAAGAGCGCGTACCTGTACAAGCTCACACCAGCAGGCGTGACGGAAAAAGCGCGGGTCACAAGGCGGTTCCTCCAACGCAAACTGGAGGAACACGAACGGATCGAACAGGAAATCGAGGCCCTCAAACAGGAAGTAGCGGCCCAAGCCCCCCAAACCTGAGATGCACACTGTGACCCCAACCATCGCCATCATCGGCCTGGGCTACGTCGGCCTCCCCCTGGCCGTGGAATTCGCCAAGCACTACGCCACCGTCGGCTTCGACATCGACCCAGAGCGCGTTGACCAACTCAAAGACGGCATCGACCGCACACGGGAAGTCACCTCCGAGGAACTGGCCGAAGCCGAGAACATCCAGTACAGCTGCGAGCCGGCCGACCTGAATGAGGCCACCGTCTTCATCGTCACTGTCCCCACGCCCATTGATGCGTTCAAGACCCCGGATCTCACACCCCTGCGGGCCGCCTCAAAGACCGTAGGGCGGGCACTGAAACGCGGCGACACGGTCGTTTTTGAGTCCACCGTCTACCCCGGCGCCACCGAAGAGGCCTGCGTGCCCTTGCTGGAAGCTGAAAGCGGGCTGGTCTTCAACCGGGATTTCACCGTCGGCTACAGCCCCGAGCGCATCAACCCCGGCGACAAGCAGCACCGTCTGCCCACGATTCCCAAGGTCACCTCCGGCTCCACACCAGAGGCGGCCGAGTTCATTGACGGGCTCTACGCCAGCATCATCACCGCCGGCACCCATAAAGCCGCCTCAATCCAGGTGGCGGAAGCGGCCAAGGTCATTGAAAACACCCAGCGGGATGTGAACATCGCCCTGGTCAACGAACTGGCGCTGATCTTCCAGAAGCTGGGCATCGACACCCAACAGGTTCTGGCAGCCGCCGGTACCAAATGGAACTTTCTGCCGTTCCACCCCGGGCTGGTCGGCGGCCACTGCATTGGTGTGGACCCGTACTACCTCACCCACAAGGCCCAGGCCATCGGCCACCACCCGGAGATGATCCTCTCGGGCCGGCGCATCAACGATTCCATGGGCCCGCATGTGGCGGACACCGTCATCAAGCACATGACGCGCAACCGCATCCAGGTGGTGGACTCACGGGTACTGATCATGGGCCTGACCTTCAAGGAAAACTGCCCGGACATCCGCAATACCCGGGTGGTGGATGTGGTGCGCGAGTTTGAAGGCTTCCACGCCAACGTCGACGTCTGGGATCCCTGGGCCGATGCAGAGGAAGTCCGCGACGAATACGGCCTCAACCTCATTCAGGCGCCCCAGAAAGGCGAATACGACGCCATCATCCTCACCGTGGCCCACGATGATTTTCTGGGCGAAGGCGCTGACAAGCTAAGAGCACTGGGCAAGCCCAACCACATTCTGTTTGATGTGAAATACGCGCTGCCAAAAGCAGCGGTCGACGCCCGCTTGTAGCAAAGCGCTCATCTCCAGACTGACAACCTGCAAACCAAAGGTCTTAAACCTGACATGAAAAACTTCGCCCTCATCGGCGCAGCCGGTTTTGTTGCCCCCCGCCACATGAAAGCCATCCATGACACGGGCAACAACCTGGTCGCCGCCCTGGACCCCAACGACTCCGTCGGCATCATCGACAGCTACTTCCCCAATGCCGACTTTTTCACTGAGTTCGAGCGGTTCGACCGGCACTTGGACAAGCTCCACCGGCTGAACAAGGGCAACGAGATCGATTACGTCTCCATCTGCTCACCCAACTACCTGCACGACTCCCACATGCGCTTTGCCCTGCGCACCGGCGCCGACGCCATCTGTGAAAAGCCCATCGTGCTCAACCCCTGGAACATCGACGGGATACAGGAAATCGAGCGGGACACCGGACGCAAGGTGAACACCATCCTCCAGCTCCGGGTGCACCCTTCCATCATTGCCCTGCGCGAGAAGATCCAGAACGAGGCAAGCGACCACAAGCACGACGTGGACCTCACCTACATCACCTCGCGCGGCCACTGGTACACCCAGTCCTGGAAGGGCGACGAGCACAAGTCTGGCGGCATCGCCACCAACATCGGCGTGCACTTCTACGACATGCTCCACTACCTGTTCGGTAAGCTTCAGGCGAACGTGGTGCACCATCGCGAAGACCGCTGCGCCTCGGGTTACCTGGAATACGAAAAGGCCCGAGTCCGCTGGTTCCTCTCCCTGAACTACGAAGACGTACCTGAGGCTGCCAAAAACGACGGCCAACGCACCTTCCGCTCCATCACGGTGGACGGCGAGGAAATCGAATTCTCCGGCGGTTTCGCGGACCTCCATACCCGCAGCTACGAGGGCATCCTCGCCGGCCAGGGCTTCGGACTGGAAGAAAACCGCACCGCCATCGAAACCGTCGCCCACATCCGCGACGCGGAAATTACCAAACCGGAAGGCGATTACCATCCCTTCCTGAACAAATAACGCTCAACGCAGCGATCTGTAATCTATGAACTATCAAGTCCACGACACCGCCATCGTCGATGAAGGCGCCCAGATCGGCGAAGGCTCCCGCATCTGGCACTGGGTCCACATCTGCGGCGGTGCGCAAATCGGCAGGAACTGCTCCTTCGGCCAGAACGTCTTCGTGGGCAACAAGGTCACCATCGGAGACAACTGCAAGGTGCAGAACAACGTCTCCGTGTACGACAACGTGCATCTTGAAGAAGGCGTGTTCTGCGGCCCCAGCATGGTGTTCACCAACGTCTACAACCCGCGCTCGCTCATCGAGCGCAAAGACGAATACGTGGACACCATCGTCCGGAAGGGCGCATCACTGGGCGCCAACTGCACCATTGTCTGCGGTGCTACCGTGGGCGAGTTCGCCTTCATCGGCGCGGGGGCCGTCATCAACAAAGACGTGCCCGCCTACGCCCTGATGGTCGGCGTGCCCGCGAAACAGATCGGCTGGATGAGCGAATACGGCGAACAGCTGGATCTGCCTATGGAAGGCAATGCTGAAACCGCCTGCCCCCATACAGGCGCTCGCTATACACTCAGAGATGGGCGAGTCCAGAAAGAGGATTAAGTCATGCAGATCGATGCCATCTACGACAATGGGTCGGTTAAGCTCCCGGACCACCTCCGGTTCAAACACCAGCGTTTTACGCTGAAAGTGGAGATTCCCGACGAGGAAGTTGCAAGTTCAACGCCGGAACCACAAAGCCAGCGTCCAGAACCGGGCTCAGGTGACATCCGAGATCAGATCCGGGCCATCCTTGGCTCTGACCGTGAGAAGCTGACCACCTCTTCCACTGCCGAAGAGGTGAAGGAAACCTGGTACCAGCACCTGGAGGAAAAACACCTTGGCGGCCGCTGAACATTACATCCTCGACGTCAGCACGCTCATCGATCTCTGGCTGGAAGGAGAAAGCAGTGACGCAACGGCGCAACTGTTCACTGCAAGCCAGTCCGGGGAGGCCCAACTCTGGATCGCAGCCAGCAGCCTGCCTACGCTGGACTACGTTGCCCGTACCCGCATGAAGCAGGCCGGCATTGCCGCGGAACGGGCGAAACAGCATGTCCAAGCCCTAATGAAGGATCTCCTGCAGCGCGTTGGCGTATTGAGCACTCACGGTTTTGAACAAAGCGATGTCTACACCCAGGCCCGAGACTATGAAGACGCCCAGATCGCCGCAGCCGCCCGATCACTGCCAGGACGCAACCCGATACTCGTCACGCTGGACAAAACCTTCGACACCCTGGGCGAACTCAAAGCCCAAACCCCAGCCGAAACTGTAGGAGCGAGCTCCGCTCGCGATTCTGTCGACCCCAGCCCAGACAACCCAATCCCTTTCATAGACCTAGCCGCCCAACAGGCCCGGATCCGCCCCCAGATCGAACAACGCATCGAGAACGTCCTGCGCCACGGCAAGTACATCCTGGGCCCGGAAGTCACGGAACTGGAGGAAAAACTCGCTGCCTACACGGGTGCCAAATACTGCATCTCAGTCGCCAACGGCACCGATGCGCTCCAGATCGCCCAGATGGCGCTGGGTGTGGGCGACGGGGACGAGGTCATCGTGCCCGGCTTCAGCTACATCGCCACCGCGGAAACCCCTGCACTGCTCGGCGCCAAACCGGTCTACGTGGACATTGATCCCCATACCTACAACATGGACCCGGCACTGATCGAAGACGCCATCACTGAACGCACGAAAGCCATCATTCCCGTCTCACTCTACGGCCAGTGCGCGGACTTCGACGCCATCAACGCCATCGCCGAGAAACACAATTTGCCTGTTATTGAGGACGGCGCCCAAAGCTTCGGGGCAACCTACAAGGGCAGGAAATCCTGCAACCTGACCACCATTGGCTGCACCAGCTTCTTCCCGGCCAAGCCACTGGGTTGCTACGGCGACGGTGGCGCCATTTTCACGAATGACGAGGAACTGGCCACCGTCCTCAGGCAGATCGCGCGCCACGGCCAGGACCGGCGCTACCATCATTGCCGGGTTGGGGTGAACAGCCGCCTGGACACGCTGCAGGCCGCAATACTGTTGCCGAAGCTCGACATCCTGGACGAAGAGATCCAGGTCAAACAGGAAGTAGCCGACCACTACACCAATCTTCTCAGTAAGAGCGCACCTAGCGCGCGATCAGACCTCACGACGCCGTACATCGAACCCCACAACCAAAGCGCCTGGGCCCAGTACACCGTCCGTGTAGCAAATAGGGATGAACTTCAGAAAGTTCTAAAAGAAGCAGGCATTCCCACAGCAGTACATTATCCCATCCCTCTACACCAACAACCTGCAGTACAGGAGAGCAATCAAACTCTCCCTGTCAGTGAAAAGGCTGCTAAAAACGTAATGAGCTTGCCAATGGCACCTCAGCTTGCACTCGCTGAACAAAGCCACATCTGTGAAATTCTCACGCCGGAATAAAGAGTGACGGTCTTTCAGAAATTTCCTCACTCAAGAGACGCGCCAAGTTTCACAATTAGAGCTACAAACAACCTTATTCAATAAAAGTTTGGCCGCCGAGACAGTGGCCACCTAATCGACCAGGAAACAATTCATGCCGACCGTATTAGTAACAGGCGCTGGCGGCTACATCGGCAGCGTCCTTGTCCCAAAGCTACTTTCCCATGGCTATCAGGTAAAAGCCATCGATCGGTATTTCTTTGGAGAAGACAAACTCTCGCCGCACGAAGGTCTCGAAATTGTCAAAGAGGACAGCCGGAGGCTTCAGCCGGGGCATTTCGAGGGCATCGACCATGTAATTGACCTCGTAGCAATTTCGAATGACCCAAGCGGCGAGCTCTTTTCAGAACCCACTTGGCAGATCAACCACCAGAGCAGGGCTAAAACAGCCGAAATGGCCAAACAGGCCGGCGTTAAGCGCTACATCCTCCCATCAAGCTGCAGCATCTACGGTTTTCAGGATGATGTTGTGGACGAATCAGCTGGCACAAACCCACTGACCGTCTACGCCAGAGCCAATGAAAAAGCTGAAAATGACACACTCCCTTTGGCGGATGCAGATTTTGTGGTCACAATCATGCGCCAGGCTACCGTATTCGGCTACAGCCCACGGATGCGGTTTGATTTGGCCATTAACGGCATGACTTACGGTGCCTACACCAATAAAACTCTGCCCCTGATGAGGGACGGCTCCCAGTATCGACCGATGCTTCATGTGCAGGATACAACCGACGTCATGGCCCTGTTGCTTCAAGCAGAGCCAGAAAACATCAACGGTGAGATCTTCAACGTGGGCAGCGCCGAAAACACCTATCAACTGGGTGACCTTGGCAAGCGAGTTGCAGCTACTGTTGGTGAACTTCTGGGGGAAACTATTGATATCGAATGGTACGGGGAGCCGGACCGTCGCAGCTACCGGGTTTCGTTTGAAAAACTCGAAACAGCACTCGACTGGAAAGCTTCCCGCACAGCAGAAACAGGCACTCGGGAAATCGTTGAGAAACTTCAGTCAGGTGAATTGGATAAAACCGATCAGACATTGACACTCAACTGGTACCAGGAACTCACCAAGTGGCACAGAATTATCAAGGACATTGAGCGCCACGGTGGCATTCTGAATATCGAATGAGTATTCCAATGAAAGGCATCATTCTGGCGGGCGGCAGTGGCTCACGGCTCCATCCCATTACGAAGGGAGTATCAAAGCAACTACTCCCCATTTATGACAAACCTATGATCTATCATCCCCTGTCCGTACTCATGCTTGCGGGCATACGGGATATCCTTATTATCACGACTCCAGAAGACCAACGTAGTTTCCAGTCCCTTCTCGGTGATGGAAGCCAATTCGGAATCAATCTAAACTATGCCAAGCAGAACTCACCGGATGGTCTGGCTCAAGCATTCACGATCGGCGCATCTTTCATTGGTAATGATCCTGTCTGTCTGGTCCTAGGGGATAATATCTTCTATGGGCAGGGTTTCACCCCAAAGCTCCAACAGGCCGCTAACCGAAAAACCGGCGCTACCGTATTTGGTTATCAGGTAAAGGATCCAGAACGCTTCGGTGTAGTTGCATTTGACCAGAACCAAAAAGCTATTTCGATAGAAGAGAAACCCAAGCATCCTAAATCCCATTATGCAGTCACCGGCCTCTACTTTTACGACAACGACGTCGTCGAAATTGCGCGTACAGTGCGCCCTTCCGCCAGAGGCGAGCTTGAGATAACGTCTGTAAACGAAGCCTACCTCTCTCGCGGCGACCTTAACGTTGAACTGCTTGGCCGCGGTTTCGCTTGGCTCGATACCGGAACTCATGAGAGTTTACTCGAAGCAGCTCAATTTGTAGAAACCATCCAAAAACGTCAGGGATATAAAATCGCATGTCTCGAAGAGATTGCGTTCAATCAAGGTTGGCTCAGCATAGCTTCACTCGAACAGCAAGCCCAAAATCTCAATAAGAATGGTTACGGTGAGTATTTACAAGCATTGATTTCCGACAATATCTAAGAACAACCGTCAATTTTTCCTTTTCTTGAAATGCAAGCTATATCATGCTGCGTTAAACCGCCTTTATTAAATAATAACTAATACAACTACACCAAAACAGAAGCATCCGAAAAGCATCAAATAAATCAATACTTTTTATCGCGCACATCTTCCGTCTTCGCTAATCACCACGAATTATTAGAGAGCTAAAATGGCTTACCTTTCAGAGAACGAGCTAAAGTCATTAAACTTCAAAAAATTAGGAAAAAACGTAAAAATAAGCGACAAGGCCAGCATTTACGATGCTGAAAGAATAGAGATAGGTGACAACTCCCGAATCGACGATTTCTGTGTAATCTCCGGAAATGTAAAAATCGGCTGTTACTGTCACATTACTACGATGTGCCTCATCGCAGGGGGTGAACCTGGAATTCACCTTTCAGATTTCTGCACCTTGGCATATGGCGTAAAAGTATTTGCTCAATCTGACGACTACAGCGGACAAACCATGGTGAATTCTTTAATTCCAAAAAAATACAAAAATGAGTACCTAGCCAAGGTCACATTAGGCCATCAGGTAATCGTTGGAGCGGACTCTATAATCTTTCCCGGTGTAGAAGTTGCGGATGGTTGTTCAATAGGCGCAATGACCCTTATAAATAAAAGCACCACTCCATGGGGTATATACGCCGGCACCCCCGCTGAACGGATTAAGGAACGAAACAAAGATATTCTGGACCTTGAAAAACAATTCCTGCAGGAGGCTAGTCGGTGATACCTTTTAATCGGCCTCCAGCCACTGGTAATGAAAAGACCTTTGTATTTAAAGCACTTAATAGCCAAAACATGTCTGGTGATGGTTTTTTTAGTAAAAAATGCCAATCGTGGTTTGAGGAAACACTCCCTACAAGTAAGGCATTACTCACTCCCTCATGTACCGCAGCACTTGAACTGGCCGCGCTCCTGATCGATATCAAGCCTGGCGATGAGGTTATAATGCCCAGCTACACCTTCGTCAGTACAGCGAATGCTTTTGTGCTGCGTGGAGCAAGGATTATCTTCGTTGATATCCGGCCAGATACCATGAATATCGACGAACAGTTGATTGAGCCGGCTGTCTCAGAAAACACTCGAGCAATCGTCCCCGTCCACTACGCCGGTGTGGGATGTGAAATGGATACGATAATGGACATTGCCAAACGCCATAACCTCTGGGTAGTCGAAGATGCAGCCCAAGGAATGAAGAGCACTTATAACGGGGAGGCACTAGGTACTATTGGGCATTTGGGCGCATTTAGTTTTCATGAAACCAAAAACTATACCAGCGGTGGTGAGGGTGGCCTACTCATCGTCAACGATGACAGGTTTAAAGAGCAAGCCGAAATAATTCGCGAGAAGGGAACCAACCGTAGCCAATTTTTCCGTGGTATGGTCGATAAATATCAATGGGTTGATATGGGAAGCAGCTATCTACCCACCGAGCTACAGGCTGCATACCTTTGGGGTCAGCTCGAGCAAGCCAACGAAATCAATGACAACCGCTTAGCAGCTTGGAAGCGCTATTATGACGCCTTATTGCCCTTGCACGAAACAGGTAAGATCATTCTCCCAGTGATTCCCGAAGTCTGCACTCACAACGCCCATATGTTCTACGTCAAAACCCGGAATCTTGAAGAACGGCAAGCCCTTCTCTCACACCTGAGAACTAACGAAATTATCGCAGCTTTCCATTATGTTCCCTTACACAGCTCAAAAGCCGGCAAACAATTCGGTCGGTTTGAAGGGAATGACCGTTATACAACGCAGGAAAGCGAACGACTAATTCGACTACCAATATGGTTTGGGATGAGTAATGAAGAACAGAAGTCAGTGATTACTGCAGTTCGAGATTTTTTTAGTGACGCCTAAGAAAATTGTACAATTCGCCATTGGGCCAGTGGGTGGAGCTATATTTTCAGTTCTTACCCTACCCATAATTACTTGGTATTTCACCCAAGGGGATGTTGGTCGTTTAATGATGCTTCAAATGGCTGTAAGTTTTACGGCCCTCGTATTTACCTTCGGCCTTGACCGTTCCTACGTCCGAGAATTTCACAACACTTCTGATAAAGCATTTCTCCTTAAAAATACGCTAATCCCACCACTAGCAATTTTACTGGGGGTCAGCATCCTTTTGCTTATAATCGCCCCAACTTATATAAGTGAACTGCTTTTTGGTACAAGAGATAGTACTTTAAGCGCTTTTGTGAGCGCCACATTAATATCAGCCCTTCTCACTCGTTTTTTCTCACTCACTCTTCGCATGAATGAAAGGGGTATCGCTTTTTCCCTCAGCCAACTTCTTCCGAAGTGCATATTATTATTGGTCGTTATTTATTATATAGTTTCCGGTACATCTAAAAACCTAACCGCACTTATACTTGCCCAAACCATAGCATATGTATCAGTTTGCATTATCTTTTCGTGGAACACTCGGCAAGACTGGCTACCAAGTCTCAGAAGCCGGCTGGAGCTGAGCACACTTAGATCATTGCTTAAATTCGGCTTTCCTTTGGTATTTGGTGGTCTTGCTTATTGGGGCCTTACTGCAAGTGACAAGGTATTTTTACGAGCAATCTCCGATTATGAAGAGTTAGGTTTATATTCAGTTGCCGTCCGGTTCGCAGCAGCTGCAACTATTTTACAAAGCGTATTTTCAACAGTCTGGATACCGACAGTCTATAAGTGGGAAAAAGAAGGTGAGAGCTTCGAAAAAATCGATCCCGTAATGCGTTATGTTCTTTTGTGTGTAATTGTACTATTTTGTTTGGCTGGTCTTTTTTCCTGGATTTTAAACTTTATAATTCCAAGCCAGTACGCAGAGGTGCAGTTTTTGGTGATAGCATGCCTATCTTACCCCCTTCTCTACACATTATCTGAAACCACCGTTGTAGGAATCAATATTTCCAGGAACACTTCTTTTGCGATGCTAGCATCGGTGCTAGCACTAGCACTTAACCTTTTGGGTAACTGGTTTCTGATTCCAGAATATGGGGCATCAGGCGCAGCGATAAGTAGCTCAATCGCTTTTTTCGCATTCTTTATCTTCAGAACAGAGTTCTCATCGTATCTTTGGAGAAAGATACCCAAAAAAACCGTCTATATTTATACCTTTCTTCTCACTTCTGGTGCAATTTTCACAAACGCACCAACCGTAAATACACAGCTTATCTCGATATTATTTTGGGCTTTAATTTTTGCAAGCACTTTTATCATATTTAAAAAAGAATATGCAGAGACCTTTCGGTTTCTCCTAAAAAGAGCGGAGCGACTTATTAACTCGCAGCAAAGGTTTACTCAATAAGCCTCAAAAAATAAAGCCAAAACCAGAACACTCTTGCTTATGCAATCTTCGACCTTAAATAAAAACTAAATCTTAACAAACAAATAATGTCGCAATATACCACCCCTAAAACCGTACACCTTCTTCCGAGCAACAGCAGAAACACATCGAGATTCACAAAGTTCTTGGTAGATTGGAATTTAGACTCTAACCATCAGTTTTTCCTAGTGCTAGGGAATGGCCCCATTGAGGCAGACGCAAGAATAAAAAACAGCCAAAAAACCGACAACCTACTTACAGAACTCCCCAAGGCCATACTTACAACAAACAATTCAAAAAAAGTAATAATTCACGGCCTATTCAATCCTTTTATTATCATTCTACTCTCGCTGACACCAAAAGCCTTTCTTCCATCATTATTTTGGGTTGTCTGGGGAGGAGATCTTTACGCTGAACCTCCTGCAAAAAGATTTTCAAAAAAATCGATCCTTTACAAGCTAAAAAAGAGGGCGATAAAAAAAATTGGAAATATAATAACGTATATTCCTGGTGACGCAGTTCTCATTTCGAAGAAATTTGAAGCTACTCCTAAGATGCACAATTGTTTGATGTATCCGGGGAATCTCTACAAGATACCTACCGGTAATGCCAGGAAACGCGACCAACAAAATATTGCCAAGGTCATTATTGGGAACTCAGGCTCTCCTGAAAATAATCACCACGCTGTATTCAAGGCCCTAAGCGAGAACAACAATTTTTCCGGGCATGTTTATTGCCCCTTAGCTTACGGTGATTCTTATTACATCGAAGATGTTATCAAATTAGGCTTCGATTTATTTGGGAATAGATTTCACGCTTTACAGAATTATCTTGATCTAAACGAGTATGTCGATCTAGTCTCAAAGATGGATGCAGCAATATATAATTATGACCGCCAACAGGGTATGGGCAATATTATTACAATGCTTGGCCTGGACATTCCCACGTTCATTAATTCAAACACCACGCCATGGGAGCTTTTTCAATCACTTGGATTGACCATATTCGACACCAAAACGATTGGAGAGGTAGATTTTAAACAGCTTCCGCTGCCCCTAAATAGCCATATTATCGAAAGCGAGTTCTCAGAAAAGAATCTTGCGAGGCAGTGGAAGGCGATTTTAGAAACTTAACACAACTAAGATAGAGTACAGTTTTGCTAAAAACCACAGAACCAGCACTCCAGTAATGGCCACCAAAGATAAGTCATCAATCTGTAGTTTCTTTCGTAAACTTTGGTTTCGGGGGCTTGTAACATTGAACAGGGTTGCGCCACTGTTCATTGATTCGCTCGCCACAAAACGCCATGAAAGCGATACGTTAGCTCCAATCTTTGTTATCGGTCCACCCCGCAGCGGCAGTACCCTACTGATGCAGCTACTGACCGACGCCTTCAACGTCGGCTATCTCACAAACCAGCACTGCCGGTGGTTCGGTGCTCCAGCTATAGCAGACCGAATTCTCAATCCGGTTGCGGCAAAGCAGCCTTCAAACTATGAATCTCGCCATGGTCGTACCGAACAACTTAGCGACCCTGCCGAGTGTGGAGCGTGGTGGTACCGCTTTTTCCGTCGAGATCCGGCTTACGTCACGCAGGAGGACGTAAACCCACGGAAGATGCGGGCGTTCCGCCACTCCCTCCAGGCATTGAAAGAGGCTATGGAACGCCCCCTGGTATTCAAGAACCTCTATGCGAGTCTTCGTATCGAGCCCATTGCACAGGTCGTTCCAAACGCACTTTTCGTTATTGTCGAGCGTGATCTAGTGGACAACGCCCAATCAATTCTCAAAGGCCGCATGGAAGCCTTGGGAAGCTATGACCCTTGGTGGTCGGTTCCACCCCCGAATGTTGCCGAGCTGAAGAGCCTAAGGCCAGTACAGCAAGCCGCAGAGCAGGTTCGTTCAGTCCATGCCTTGATAACTGAGGATGTTGAACGTTTGGGGTTAACGGAGCAAACGTTTCGAATAAACTACGAAGCCTTTTGCCAGGATGTACACGGAACACTTCAAGACCTCAAACAGTTTGCACTGAAAAATAACGTAACCCTTTCGCCCCGATTCGAGGTGCCGGCGCATTTTGAGACCAGGCACGATCGTAAGATTCCGGATGCCATGTATGAGGAACTTGTGAACTACGTGCAAAAAACCGCTGGCCTTCCTATCGATAAAGCCACAGGAGTTACTAGTGGGTATTGAGACAACGGAGTCCAGAGAGGCCTACTGGGCACTCTGCGAGCAGGAAGACTCAATCCCGCTCTTTTCCCAAGCTTGGTGGCTGGGTGCCGTTGCGTCGGATTCCTGGAGTGCAGTAATTGCTTACCAGGGCGACCGAATTGTAGGTGCACTCCCCTATACCAAACGCAAAAGAGCTGGCTTGACACTACTGAACCAACCCCAGCTCACACAAACGCTTGGTCCTTGGGTTCGCCCCAGTAATAAGTCGTATTCTAAAGCTCTAGGATACGAAAAGGATGTCCTCCAAGCGCTTGCGCAGGGACTGCCCCGCTTTCATTATTACGCGCAAAACTGGCATTGGTCCCGCCAGAACTGGCTTCCCTTCTACTGGCTTGGTTTTGAACAGACAACACGTTATACCTACCGTCTGGAATGCTCTAAAGACGAAGAATACCTCTGGAACAACCTGCAACAGAACATTAGAGGGGATATCCGAAAAGCGCAGAATCGGGAAGCTATAATTGTACGTTCAGCGCAAAATCTAGAGGAGTTTCTGTCGCTCAACCGGATGACGTTTGAGCGTCAAGGCAAGAGCCCCCCTTACGGGCGAGAACTTATCGAACGCATTGAGGAAGAGGCGCACTCGCGCAACGCCCGAGACTGCCTAATTGCAGTCGGCGAGGATGGTAGACAGCATGCTGGAGCCTATATCGTTCGTAGCGGCGATACTGCCTATTACCTAATGGGCGGCGGCGATCCTGAACTGCGCAATAGTGGCGCCAGCAGCCTCCTTCTATGGGAAGCCATTCGTAAGCAGCCGGATCCCATTAAGTATTTCGATTTTGAAGGCTCAATGTTGGAGCCTGTTGAACGGTTTTTCCGCGCCTTCGGTGCACAACAGACGCCCTATTTCCGCGTCACAAAAACCGATTCTCGACTGTTGCAGCTGGCTATGCAACTTCGTAAGAGCTTCGGAACCAGTCAGTAGCGCTCTACTCCCGGACAATACTCCGACGTATGACACTTATCATCGAAACACCTTCCAGCAGGACGCCAGAAAGAAGTTATATCCTTAAAGTATTGCTTGGGGATTTTCTGGGGCTCGAATGGCGTCATCAAGCCACGGAACGTCTCGAGACCCGAATAACCCTGACGGACAGCACCGGGGAAATACGCCTCCCGGATTCTCTGCTGTCTGTAACCGATGAACAATGGCTTACACTGGAGTCGATGCCGGAATCCCCTCTTTCTGTATGGGACACCCGTGAGCTGGCGGCAGATATTACGCTTGTTGAGCCCCGACTCCCTGTCATATATGGCAGTAATAACCAGCCCGCCATCCAGAAAGACAGCACTATCAGACTCCCAATAGATATCTTCGGCTCAGCCTTCTTCATGCTTACCCGTTATGAGGAGATGGTTACCGCGGATAGAGATGAGCATGAAAGGTTTCCTGCCTGGGCCAGTGTGGCTTGCCAGGAAAACTACCTTGACCGTCCGATCGTGGATGAATACGTCGAAGTACTCTGGGCAGCCATCAGTCAGCTCTGGCCACGATTGGAGCGCAGGCAACACCAATTCAGAGCGTTCGTCACTTGTGACGTCGATAGCGCCATTAGCTTTCGAGGAAGCTGGAAACGGGTAATCAAAACCCTTGGCGGTGACCTTGTCAAACGCAAGTCCCCGGCTCTTGCCGTCTACAACCTGGTAGCAGCACTACGTACGAACGCTGGCAACCTTGAAGCTGACCCCCACTGGCACGGCCTGAAGTGGATTATGGATACAGCCGAACAAGCTGACCTTTCAGTTGCGTTCTTCTTCATCCCTGAAATTACGGATCCAGAAAAAGACAGGCCGGTCAGCCTTGATGATCCGCGTATGCGACGAATGCTTCGTGAGATTCATGATCGAGGCCACGAAATTGGGCTACACCCCGGCTATAATACATTCAGCCATCCAGACGCCATGCTAAGAGCCGTCGCCCGGCTCAAAGCCGTAATGAAGGAAGAGGACATCAACCAAGCTTTACTGGGCGGTCGTCAGCATTTTCTACGATGGCAAACACCCACCACCGCTCGCCTTTGGCAGGAAAATGGGCTAAGCTACGATTCGACTCTCTCTTACGCTGATCGTCCAGGATTTCGATGCGGGACTTGCCGGCAGTATGCTCTGTTCGATGTACCTAACCGTACGCCGTTACAGTTACAGGAACGGCCGCTTATCCTGATGGAGTGCTCTGTAATCGCCAGCCGGTATTTGGGGATCGGCTACTCGGAAGAGGCATTGGATTACATGCTCTATTACAAGCGGACCTGCCAAAAGTTCAATGGCCAATTTGTGCTCCTCTGGCACAATTCACATTTAACTCATCAGAAAGACAAGTCTTTCTTTGGGTCACTGATCGGGACAAGTGTATAAATGAAAATTCTTACTATTGTCGGTGCTCGCCCCCAGTTCATCAAAGCTGCTCCGGTCTCCAGGGCTCTTTCCGGAGCGGGCATTTCACAATCGATTATTCATACCGGACAGCATTTTGACGCTGACATGTCTGATATTTTCTTCGAGGAATTGAGTATTCCCCACCCCACTCACCACCTTGGTGTATCTGGAGGAGGGCATGGCGCTATGACGGGGGCAATGCTTCAAGCCCTTGAGCCCCTACTCGAAGCGGAAAGGCCCGACTGGGTATTGGTCTACGGCGACACCAACTCAACGCTGGCCGGCGCTTTGACAGCAGCCAAGTTACACATTCCTGTAGCCCATGTTGAAGCGGGCCTTCGTTCATTCAACCGAAAGATGCCCGAAGAGCAGAACCGCATTGTCACTGATCATCTCTCTGACCTTTTGTTAACTCCCACGGACACAGCAACCTCTCGCTTACGGGACGAGGGCATCCCGGAAGACCGTATTTGCCAAGTAGGTGATGTGATGTTTGATGCAGCGCTTTTCTACGGTGATCAGGCAGATCAGCGCAGCGATGCATTATCGAAAAACGGACTTGAACCAGGAAATTATATTCTGGCGACGGTACACCGGGCGGAGAACACCGACAACCCCTCCCGCCTGAGAGCCATCATCGAAGGCCTGGATCTGGTGGCGCGAGATGAAACGCCCGTTATCCTCCCTCTTCACCCAAGAACCCGTGCGGCTCTTACGCGCGAAAGACTCTCGCCACATTCAATCAAACTTATTGAGCCTGTCGGGTACCTGGATATGGTCGCTTTGGAACGTCACGCTGCCGTTATCGCAACGGATTCCGGGGGTATCCAAAAAGAGGCGTATTTTCACGGCACTCCGTGTGTCACACTTCGCGATGAAACCGAATGGGGGGAGTTATTGGAACTGGGATGGAATCGTCTGGCCCCCCCCCTGCATTCGCACATCGAAGACGTCATTTATCAAGCCATCAACTCTCAGGGAAAGCCCGGTAGCCCGTTTGGCGACGGAAACGCTTCGGGGCGCATTTATGACTACATAAGCACTCATGCAAGCTAACTTAGTATTTTGCCGTCAACGCCCATATTGCTATGGTCCGACCTAAACGCCCCAAACTTCAAGGATCTCGTGCAACTCGTCTTTAGCAGCTGCAACAAGATCTGAGGCAAAGCGTTACAGCCCATCGGATATCAAATGCTCACTGATCGTTCGACACTCCCCCATAATTCATTGATGCCTGCATTTAGGGTTAAGCAAGCTTCCCTAGCTGTGCTTGTTATCTTTTTCCTGAACTATTCCTTTGAAACCTTTTGGGTATTTACCCTAGGCAGTTTCTCCGTACCGATAAAATTTGCGCTCATGACTGGAGCCACAGCCGCTTATCTATCATTCTTTACACGTCTCATTCCAAAAAAAAACTTTCCGAAACGCTTGCTCTCTTTAACACTAGGTATCTCCACCCCCTTCTATTTTTACGTCTTGGTCAGTTTTATTTTCACAGAGACGCTAAACCTCCAACACCACATCTACCTACTAACGATCAACCTAATAATTTGGTTTGCATTTCTAATCCCGTGTTTGCTGACAGAGGGTGTCAAGCCGATCAGGTTCCGGGCTGTCGCAGTTCCATATATCTTTTTAGGAGCAACGATTGGCCTCAACGTATTACTTGGCAGGAACTCAATAATCAACCATAACTGGGCAGCCCTAGCAACGCTTACAGCCATATTTATGTACGTCATAAGTGCAAATCAAACAACCGAGACGATACCTCCACATAGGATCGCATTAATGATTGCGCCGGTTGCGCTATACGCCGCCTTTGCAAACTCAATGGGGGTTCTCATCGGCAGCAGCCTCTCTCTTCTAAGTCTAGCGCTACGTTGGTACAAAATGCAGGCTTGGGCGCTGTTTTTCGCCATTTGGTTTTGCGCCGGTGGACTACTTTGGTTTGAGACTCTTTTCGGCATGAACTTGTACCAAATTAACGACTTGGCAGGCGTCTATCTTGGCGAAGGCGATGTAAGCAGCGGGCGGTTCGATATTTGGCAGGCAATCCTAGATCGGATGTCGGAATCCCCCGACTTTTTCGTGGGACTCGGGCTTTCTGCGTTACCTAGCCGCATCTTTGGCATAGAGTCCGGCCTAACCTCCGTACCACACAATTTGATTTATGATAGCCTTTTGAGAGTAGGGCTCATCGGCCTCATCCTAAAATTATTAATGATTTCCCTACTAGTTTTTATTCCTATGCGGCACATTCCAGAACGATTAAAACCCATAACAAGTGCCACAGCAGCCAGTTTTTTCGCCTTCATGTTTATCTACGATATAGGAGGGTTCACGCACTTGGTCGGAACCGTCACGTACCTCATGTTGCTTGCCACGCTGTTCAACATCACATTAAAAAACATGAGCTAGTTACCGTGGATGACCCGATGCTGGAAAGCTCTGTGTTCGTCGCGTCTTACCTTTTCTTGTCAAAAACATTCTTTCAGAAAGATTGAATGCCCCAAACTCACTGTTATAAAAATAGAAGGAATATCAGATGCGTTGGTTAATTACCGGAGGATGCGGATTTATAGGATCCAACTTTGTCAGATATTTACAACAAGAAGGCAACCACTCGATTCGCGTTCTCGATAATCTCTCAGTGGGCTCTAAAAACGCTTTAGCGGATGTAGGTATTCAACGGTCAGTTAATAACATCTCGGACGTCGATAAGGACGGACCAAGGAACGGCCAAGTTGAGCTTATAGAAGGCGATATTCAGGATCCAAGATTAACCGTGGCGGCGGCGCAAGGCATCGATATTATCGTCCATTTGGCTGCGAACACGGGCGTAGCGCCGTCGGTTGAAGACCCGCGCAGTGACTGCCAGACTAACGTCATCGGCACCCTTAATCTTCTGGAAGCTGCACGTTGCAATAAAACGGCCCGCTTCGTTTTCGCTTCGAGCGGCGCGCCCATTGGTTCCGCAACACCTCCAATCCATGAGGAAATGGCGCCCCGTCCAGTGTCGCCGTATGGCGCCAGCAAGCTCGCGGGGGAAGCGTACTGTTCCGCATATTGGGGCAGCTATGGCCTGGAAACGACAGCGCTACGGTTTGGAAACGTTTACGGTCCTGACTCTCATCACAAAGGAAGCGTCGTAGCGAAATTCATCAAAGATGCTCTTTCGGGCAATGGTCTCGAGATATATGGCGATGGGCGCCAAACGCGGGACTTCATTTACGTCGAGGATTTGCTCGATGCATTAAAGCGGGCCGCCTTAGCCCGGGACGTTCAGGGTGAGGTCTTTCAAATTGCAACGAACAGTGAAACCACTATAGATGAGCTAGCGAGTCAACTTGTTTCTATATTGACCCGCCACCAGATAGAAGACATTCCGGTCCACTATTGTCAAGCAAGAGTCGGTGATGTATTGAGGAACTATTCGGACACCACAAAAGCAAAGCAAAGGCTTGGATGGGCCCCCAAATACAGTTTGGAACAGGGCTTGGAAAAAACAGTGATGTCCTTCCTAGCCTAACTAAGAAGGAGACCTTCTAAATGGCAACCTTTCAGGGGAAACGTATTTTGGTAACCGGTGCCTGCGGCACCGTAGGCTCTGAGTTGATTCGACAGCTCCTTAATCAAAGTAAATATAAACCTAAGGAGGTAATTGGACTGGATAACAACGAAAGTGACCTCTTTTTTCTGGATCAAGAATACCTAGACGACGCCCGTGCGCGTTTTTTCGTCGGCGATGTACGTGACCGCCATGAACTCGTCCGACGTATGGCCGGCGTTGACCTTGTTTTCCATACCGCCGCTCTCAAACACGTCATTCTGTCTGAGCGCTCTCCAAATCAAACGGTCGAGACAAACATCAATGGGGTACAAAATGTCATAGCGGCCGCTACCGTTAACCGCGTTGAGCGTGTCATTTTTACAAGTTCAGATAAAGCTGTTAATCCCACGAGCGTCATGGGAACGTCCAAGCTAATGGGCGAGCGGCTTATGACCGCTGCGAATAGCACCAAGCATGATGACGGCCCGATATTTGCTTCTACCCGATTCGGTAATGTCTTGGGCTCGAGAGGGTCCGTAATCCCTATTTTTCATAACCAGATCACCAAGGGTGGCCCAATCACGTTAACGGACCCTGCAATGACCAGATTCGTCATGAGCATTGAAGAATCAGTTAGGCTCGTAATCGACTCCGCCAATCTCGCTCAGGGGGGGGAAGTTTTCATAACGAAAATGCTCGTAACTCGGATCCAGGATCTGGCCCAAGCGATGGTTCGCTCGCTAGCGAAACAATATGGCTATGCTCCCAGCCAGATAGAAATGAAAACAGTCGGCACAAAACCAGGCGAAAAACTCTACGAAGAGTTGATGAGCGATGAGGAAACTCGTCGGGCTGTGGAGCTTACTGATTATTTTGTGGTGCTCCCTGCATTTAGAGGGATTTACCACGATATCCCCTATGATTATTCAAATATTGTATCAAACACGATATCTAACCCTTACATATCGTCCAACGAAACACCGGCGTCGATTGATGAAATTGTGCATTTCTTGAAAAAAAAGGGGCTGCTAGCCCCACCCGAGGAAAACACGGCGCAACGTTATTGGCCCGGCGACAAAGAGGAGTTGCACTAATGCGAGTTATGATTTTGGGGGGAGACGGCTACCTTGGATGGCCAACGGCCATGCATTTGTCAGCCCGCGGCCACGATGTGATGGTTGTTGATAATTATCTGCGCCGTAGACTGGCCACTGAAGAGAACGTTGAACCATTGCATCCAGTCCCCAATCTGCATGAGCGCTGCAAACTTTGGTACGCGCATTCCAGCTATGAAATCATTCCTAGAATTGGCGATCTTAATGATTGGAATTTTGTAAAGGGGATATTCGACGAGTTTACTCCAGAGGCCGTTATCCATTACGCCGAGCAACCCTCGGCTCCCTATTCAATGCTATCCCGGCAAGCAGCAAACCTAACCTTGCATAACAACCTGGGTGTAACGCTCAATTTAATATACGCCATCAAACAATTTACACAGGACGCGCATATCATTAAGTTGGGCACCATGGGTGAGTACGGCACACCTAACATTGATATAGAAGAGGGATGGCTCGACGTTGAGCATAACGGTCGCTCCGACACCTTTTTGTTTCCTAGGCAGAGTGGCAGCCTTTATCACACCACAAAAATTATGGATACCGATTTACTGTGGTACTATGTCCGAATTTGGGATATCCGGGTAACAGATTTAATGCAAGGCCCCGTCTATGGGGTTTATACCAATGAAAACCTACACGAAGAGCGACTAACGCCGCATCTCAGTTACGATGAGATATTTGGTACCGTATTAAATCGATTTATCACCCAGGCCACTATTGACTACCCCCTAACGATATACGGAAGGGGAGGCCAAACGCGAGGATATCTAAACCTTAAAGATACCCTCCAGTGCGTAACTTTATCCCTGGAGCATCCTCCGGAGAAGGGGGACATGAGAATCTTCAATCAATTCACAGAAACTTTTAGCGTCAACGAGCTCGCCGAAAAGGTTCAGCGGGTTGGTGCACAGATTGGCCTGAACGTAGAAATTCAGCACCTTGAGAATCCACGAAAAGAAGCTGAAGAGCATTATTACAACCCTAGACACACGGGTCTTTTGGATTTAGGTCTTGAACCGCACTACCTAACGGACGAATTACTAGCCGAAATGATGCGTTACGTGCAGCGTCATCAGAAAAACATCGCGCAACACGTCATCTTCCGAGGTACAACATGGTCATGAACACTTCCGCGACGTCTATCCCGAAACTGTCACCGTTTTCCACGATCTTCCGAGCCTGTCTCACGGAAAACGCTGTCTTTTTAACTTCAGTTTCACCACGCTATTTAAAAAAACGTTAAATGTTTAATTTCGCGACCAAATTACGTCAGGCGCCCCCGCAAAAAAAAGTCGCAGTATTTGTATCAGGAAGGAGTTTCAATCTCGTTCGCTCGCGGTTACCTCTTATGCAAGAGCTTAAGCGGCGAGGTTGGACAGTGTACGCCCTGGGCGCCTCACAGCCGGAGTTTGACCAAGTTCTTGAAGAAAACGGGATCAATTACGTCCCGATCCCGTTTTTTCGGTTCGGTTTCTCAGTCTTTAAGGATACATGGGCGGCCCTTTCGTTATTATCGCTTCTTTGGCGAGTAAAACCTGACATACTTCATTGTTTTAACCCGAAACCGATCCTCATCGGCGCTCACGTAAAAATGTTTCTTCCTAATGCTCCTAAGACCTTTTGCACGATCACTGGTCTCGGCCAGATCAATGAACGGCAATTGTCCGGAAAGCTAGTCAAGCGGGCATACTTGAGCAGTTTTAAGAGATGCGACGGTTTATTTTTTGAAAATTCTGCCGACAAAGATTTTTTTCAAGGCGAGTACCCGGTCCAAACCAAGGCGACGGTGCAAGTTTCCTCGGGCGTTGAACTGACTGAGAGTCCTTTCGCATATATTCCGGATACCACCCAGCCTGTCAAATTTCTTTTTGCCTCAAGGCTTCTCTGGAGCAAAGGGGTTGGTGAACTTTTTGAAGCCGTTGAGGTACTCGCTCAGTCAATGTCGGGTCGCTTCGAATTATGGATAGCCGGAGAAATTGAGCATCAACATAACGAAGGTGTACCTGAGAGTTATATCGCTCGAATGGCCAGTCTTACGTACGTTAAATGGCTAGGCCCTGTTTCCTTCAAGGACATGCCTGAAACCCTCTCCCAGGTCGACGTGGTCGTACTTCCCTCGTACCGGGAGGGGTTTTCCAAGGTATTAATGGAAGGAGCTGCCATGGGTAAACCGTTAATAGCCAGTAACATTCCAGGATGTCAGGAAGCTATTAAAGAAGGAATTAACGGTTATTTAGTTGAGCCCGGGAATAGCCGTTCCCTAGTGAGGGTACTTGAACGGGTGATTAAAGGCGCGAGCGCTCTGCCTCAAATGGGGCAGGAATCGAGAAAAATGGCTGAGGAGCATTTTGATCAAGACCGTCTTGCGCTTAAAGCGCTCGAATTTTACCAATCGTGTGGTGTCGTGGATCTGTAGCCGCATTTTTGTGTTCCCGCAGAATGACTTACAACTGAGCCATACACATGATGTTGCGATTGCAATGCCATGCCTGAAACTTATTTCTAAGCCCGAATCAACCACGATACAGGATCTCAAATTAAAGTTTATGCAAATAAGGCCGGCTGGCTAACCAAGTCTCAACCATTCCTATAAATTGTTGAGTAAACTAAGAAACGTAAAGTTGCACTTTAAGACTGCCACGCTTCCTTCTCCAACAGTCACCTTATTTATCTACTGACTCATACTAACGCTTGGTGCAATCGCTGCATGAATATTATTCACATCTCGACCATACGAAACTTATCGGCTGGCGTAAGAAAGCAACTGGAGTACGAGCATGAAGCGGCTAAAACCCTCCAGGGTGCCAATTGGGAAACGGTTGTTTTTCACGACAGCGCCCCGATTAACCCGTTTGAAAAAAGGCTGCCTTTCGGCTGCCGCAACCTTTTTATGGCGCGCCTCTATACTTGGTTGTACCTTATAAATCACCAAAAGAACTATGACATCATAGTCCAACGGTACCTCCCTTTTGATCCTTTTTCCATACTATTTGGGTGGTTCTTAAAGAACCGCATCACCATCCACCACGGAAAAGAAATTGAGGAACTAAGGCTGATCAGAAAAGGTTTTTCAGGATTCGCTGCTTCCAATATGGAGAAAGTTGTCGGAAAACTATTGCCGTGGCAGGTAGCGGGCACTATAGGTGTAACCGGTGACATAGTACGGTATGAAATGCATAACGGTCGAAGCGGCGCTTTAACGAAGATATATCCCAACGGGATAAATCTAGAAAAAACTGAACCGCTACATGATGAACGCGAAGATGTGGTGAACGCTGCTTTTGTTTGCGGAACCTTTTCGTCGTGGCACGGTTTAGATAGACTCCTTGAGGCTATTAGAAGCGACCCCCAAAACCCAAGACAAACAGAATTGAAGATACATTTGATTGGAAAACTAAGTGAGTCTGATTTGGGCGAGATTAGAAAAATCAATTCCCGGTCGGATATTTTCGAAGTTCATGGGGTGTTATCCGGCGCTGCGTATAGGCGGGTATTAGCTAAATGTGATTATGGAATTGGTTCATTGGCGATGGACCGGGAGAATTTAGAGGAAGGCTGCACTCTTAAAGTTAGGGAATATTTAGCATTAGGACTACCTGTTTATTCGGGACACGACGATGCGGCAATCCCAAAATCGTTCCCATATTATGAACGTGCGAATCTTAGCGTGGATCACTTATTGGAATTTGGCTATGAATCAAAAAAAACTTCACGAGATGCTGTTAGAAATGAAAGCATGGAATTTATAGATAAAAAGAATCTGATGGAAAGACTGGTCGATTGGCTTAATAAAAATATAAACACCGCTTTGCACCCGAAGAGCGGGTGATTCCAGGGTTTCAGTGAATCTTTAGAACAGCCGTGTTAGCCGTTGCCCTTTGACTTTATTATGGATTCAACAACTTTTAGCTTTCGACACGGCGGGGGATCGAGCGAGGATCTGCGTGCACGGTGTCTCCTTATCGGTACCTCGGAAAGTTAGACTAACGGCTCGTTACGAATTCGGAGTCTTTTTGTGATGCAAATTCAACGTTTGGAGGTATCGCCGGTGGTGATTGTTGGCGCACCCCGTTCGGGTACCAACATGCTGCGCGATGCCCTCACGTCCCTTGAGGGCATCAGCACCTGGCCCTGCGATGAGATCAATTACATCTGGCGTCACGGCAATGTGCGGTACCCGTCTGATGAAATTCCAGCCGAGAACGCGACTGACCCCGTAAAGCGCTACATCCGTAGCCGATTCGACTCCATGGCGCGGCACAGTGGCGCGCGCACGCTGGTTGAAAAGACCTGCGCCAATTGCCTGCGTGTGCCCTTTGTCGACCGTGTTGTGCCGGAGGCCCGGTATGTGGTGATCGTGCGCGATGGCATTGATGCCACCGGCTCCGCCCGCCAGCGCTGGACGGCAGGCCTGGATATACCCTACCTGCTGGAAAAGGTCCGGTTCGTGCCGGTCACCGATCTGCCCTACTACGTGCTCCGTTATTTCTGGGCGCGCCTGTTTCGGTTGGTGTCCCGCGAAAAACGCTTGGCGTTCTGGGGGCCGGCGTTGGCGAACATGCAGGAAATCCTACAGAAGCACACCCTGAACGAGGTCTGTGCCCTGCAGTGGCAGCGCTGCGTAGACCTGGCCGAAGAGGCGCTGGCTGGGATGCCGGAAGAGAAGGTGCTGCGGGTGCAATACGAGACCTTCGTGCGCGAACCGGAAGCGGAGATGCGCCGGATTCTGGGCTTCCTTGGTCATGATGAGGTCTCTGACGAGGCCATTGCCCAGGCGGTCGCCGGTGTTTCCAGTGCCACCATCGGCAAGGGGCGCCGGGCCCTGGGCGAGGATGAAGTAGCGCACCTGGAATCCCTTGTTGGCTCATCCCTTCAGCGGTATGGGTATCTGTAATTCCATGGATGGCGGCCTGACACCAATCCAACGCTTCCTCAAACGCACCTTCGATGCCTCGGTCGCCCTGGTGGGCTTGCTCCTCACCTTCTGGCTCATCGCCCTGACCTGGCTCCTCGCCACCCTCGACACCCGCAGCAACGGCTTCTTCACCCAGAAGCGCGTGGGTAAGGACGGGCGGCTGTTCACGGTGGTCAAGCTCAAGACCATGCGCCCGAGCCGCGCCCACAAGACCACCATCACCCAATCCGGCGACCCGCGCATCACGCCGCTTGGACGCTTCTTCCGCAAGACCAAGCTGGATGAACTGCCCCAACTCTGGAATGTGCTGGTCGGCGACATGAGCTTTGTGGGGCCACGCCCGGACGTGCCCGGTTACGCGGACCGCCTCGAGGGCGAACAGCAGCTGCTGCTCACGATCCGCCCCGGCATCACCGGCCCCGCCACCCTGGCCTACCGCGATGAGGAAGCCATCCTCGCGGCGCGGCCGGACCCGGAGCGTTACAATGACGAGGTGATCTACCCGGACAAGGTGCGGATCAACCTGGAGTACATCCGGAACTGGCGGTTCCGGGATGATCTGGTTTACATCTGGAAGACGATCACGGGTTAAGCCGGCTGGCTAAAAAGCTCCGGTTATGCCACGATCACACAACTAACCATAATGGTTATGAGTATTGAGTGCCTTTATACAACTTGGACGACGTAAGAGCGGCAGCAAGGATGCAGCGAGTTGAGTACCGCGGCCGTCGAGCCATGCTCGACATAGCCAATCTGGGCTACGAACTGGACGATGTGTGCAGTTGTCTTCTGCGCCTTACGCTGAAGGACTTTCATAAAAGCCATGAATACGAAAGCGAGCCCGGGGACGATGCGTACTTGCTCAAAGCGCCTCGCCCCGGCTCGGAGGACACCGAGATCGATGAGCTTTATATCAAGTTCAGACTGCTCGGTGAGCTCGTCATGGTCGATTTAGGCTCCTTCCATTTGCAACGTTAGCTTTTGAGGCTTTCCGTATGTACGAATGCAAAGCTTGCGGCTCGCACGACGTAACGCAGCACGCCGAGAATGAAAGTATCCGATACCGTCAGGGCGCTATAGACGTAACTTTGTCGTATTGCGTCTGTAACGCCTGTGGGCGCGAATTCGTGCCGACAGAGGTCATTAAACAGAATGATGCATTGATCCGGGCTGCCAAGCGCGCTTACGACGGCCTGCTGTCTCCGGAACAAATCCGCCATGGCCGGCAGTCACTGGGAGTGAGCCAGGAGGAAGCTGCCAGCGTGTTCGGCGGTGGTGCCAATGCCTTCTCCAAATATGAGCGGGGCGAAGTCACGCAGAGCGTGGCCATGGATCGGTTGATTCGGCTTTGCGTGAATCATCCAGAGTTGTTGGATGAGATCCGTTCCGGGTTCCATGAGGTGTCAACGCTCAGGCAAGTGGACGGTGTTCGCGACATCATCATTGAGGACTGGCACACCGAGAATTACCCGGCGAATGATGAGGTCTACTTTGCCGGTGCAGAGAAGCGTCAAGTGCCGGTGATGGAGGCGGCCTATGAATAAGCAGGCCGTACAGGATGCTATTGATTCCATGGAACTGCTGGATCTTTATCTGAATGAAAGCCAGCTGCAGCGTTCCAAGGACTTTGACCTGCACTACCCGGCCGACGAAATGCGCCAGCAGTCAAAGCTCAGTGTCTCAGGCGATCTTATTTCTAAAGAAGCAGAGCCTGGAGGGGCGGATGAGCTCTACTTGAGGGCCTTCGTCAGTTTTGGGCTGCGCTTCGTGTGCAAAGAGGAAACCACAGAAAACAGCGACCAGGGCCCTCTCTCCGAGCTGACGGCAACCTTCGCTGTGGTTTATCGAATGAGCCGGGAACTGCCGGATGACACCATCCAGGAATTCATTCAGCACAATGTGGTTCACAATGCTTGGCCCTTCTGGCGTGAGCATGCCATTCGTTCTGCCTCCGAGGCCAAGCTTCCCCGCCCGCAAATCGGCTTATTCAAGCCACGGGCTGAATCCGAGTAACGTCGAGTTCGCATTATGCTGAATAGCCCATTCTCCCCCTGGCCCTCCTTCACCCAGGAAGAAGCCGATGCGGTGCAGCAGGTGCTGCTGTCCAACCGTGTGAAGTATTGGACGGGCGGAGAGTGCCGTGCTTTTGAAAGGCGGCATGGTCACCACCAATGACCCCGAGCTCTGGTCCCGCATGTGGAGCTACAAGGATCACGGCAAGAGTTACGATGCGGTCTACAACCGCGAGCATGCCGGCTACAAGTGCTATGTGTTTGTGGAGCTGGGCCAGCTCTCTCGCGATACTCAGCCAATCTCCTCAAGTGACTCGATCAACTCTGGAAGATCATTGCAGACAATACTCCAGAGAATGTCGTTATCAATTCCCAGATAGGCATGAATAAGCCGATTGCGAGTCGCGATCATCTTGCGCCAAGGAATCTCAGGGTGCTCTTCCTGAACCCAACCAGGTATCTTGGTGGCGGCTTCGCCGATCAGTTCCAGATTCCGCAGGGTCGCATCATAAGTCAGAGTATCCTGCACAAACTGTTCCTGGTTCAGTCCCTCAGTGTAGGTCACCGCTTTCTGCGCAAACTCGAGCATGTCACTCAGATAGAAGCGCCACTCACGGTGTTGGGTCCTATCAGCGCACATGGAGCGCATCCTTTTCCACAAAGGGCTTGAGTTCAGGCCTGAGCGCCTTGTCCGTCACCAGGTCAATACGTTTGTCGAGCAGATCTTCCAGGTAGAACTGAAGCCCAAAGTAATTGTTGGAAGTGGCGGGACCCTTGAACTGCACCAGAATATCCACGTCACTATCCTCGCGCGCCTGCCCGCGCGCTGTTGAACCGAAAATGGCCAGATCCGCGACATTGAACCGTTTTTCAAGCTCAGGAAGATGCGCTCTGATCAATGCGATCAGGCCATCACGGCTGCTTTCAGGTCTACTATTGGTCATACCCCAAGCCTACCATCAAGCAGCAGAAGCGACTACGCTCGTTGGCCGGGCAGCACCAGCCTGATGCGTCTCTGCCCCACCCTTACTGATTCCTGAATTGAGAAGACTTGTAAGGTATTGCACCATTTCTCCTTGAGGGCTGTGAGCCATGCAGACACTATACGATGGGAAAGATGACACCCTGGTGGGCGCCCCTGCAAGGCAGGCTCCTACGGTGTTGAATTTAGATTTATTGATAATGGAATGACTTAACCGATGCTGAACGGCCCATTCTCCCCCTGGCCCTCCTTCACCCAGGAAGAAGCCGATGCGGTGCAGCAGGTGCTGCTTTCCAACCGCGTGAATTACTGGACGGGCGGGGAGTGCCGTGCTTTTGAGCGGGAATTCGCGGCCTTTGCCGAGGCCGAATACGCGGTGGCGCTCGCCAACGGTACCCTGGCGCTGGATCTGGCGTTGAAGGGGCTGGGGATTGGTGAGGGGGATGAGGTGATCGTGACCTCGCGCACCTTCATCGCCTCGGCGTCCTGCATCGTGACTGCTGGTGCCACGCCGGTGTTTGCGGACGTGGATCGGCATTCACAGGTGATCACGCCGGAGACCATCCGCCCCTGCATCACGGAGCGCACCCGCGCCGTGATCTGCGTGCACCTGGCGGGTTGGCCCTGTGATATGGACGGCATCAATGCCCTGGCCCGGGAACACGGGTTCTCCGTGATCGAGGATTGCGCCCAGGCCCACGGGGCCCGTTACAAGGGGCGCGCCGTGGGCAGCCTGGGGGATGTGGGCTGCTGGTCCTTCTGCCAGGACAAGATCATGACCACCGGCGGCGAAGGCGGCATGGTCACCACCAATGATCCTGAGCTCTGGTCCCGAATGTGGAGCTACAAGGACCACGGCAAAACTTACGACGCGGTTTACAACCGCGAGCATCCGCCCGGGTTCCGATGGCTCCATGAGCGTTTTGGCAGCAACTGGCGCATGCTGGAGATGCAGGCGGTGATTGGCCGCATCCAGCTCGAGCGCATGCCCCGATGGCATGAACAACGCCTGGCCAACTGCGAGGCGATCTGGCGTACCGCCCGCGAGTGCCCCGGCCTGCGCGCACCGGAGGTACCGGCGGACATAGAGCATGCCGGCTACAAGTGCTATGTGTTCGTGGAACCGGAGCAGCTCGCCCCCGGCTGGGACCGCGATGCCATCCAGGCCGCCATCATGGAACGCGGCGTGCCCTGCATGTCCGGCGCCTGCTCCGAGGTGTACCAGGAGAAGAATTTCCAGGATGCAGGCCTTGCTCCTACCTCCTCCCCCCTTGCGCCTGAAGCCCCCCTCCCCGTAGCCCGCGAATTGGGCCAAACCAGCCTGATGTTCCTTTGCCATCCCACGCTGACCGACGCCGAGATTGAGAAGACCTGTGAGGTATTGAGAGCGGTTTGTGGGTGACTCGATGGATGGAACCAACATGAGCTACCAACCGTGTGTTCTGGTAACCGGCGCCAATGGATTCATAGGCCAGCGGCTGGTTTCCCACCTTGTGCATCTGCATGGGGTGCCGGTGAAGGCGGCCGTGCGGCGCGAGGGCCTGCTGGACACTTCCGCTCCCGAAGTGGTGACCGGGGCAATTGATGGAGAGACGGATTGGGCGGCAGCGCTTAAGGGGGTGGACTCTGTGGTTCACCTGGCGGCCAAGGCGCATGTGTTTGATGAGTCAGACGCAACCCATGAAGCGTTTCAGCGCACGAACGTGGCAGGCACCCGGGCTTTGGGTGAACAGGCCGCCAGGGCCGGTGTCCGACGTTTCGTGTTTGTAAGCACCGCCAAGGTGCATGGCGAGTTTACGCAAGCAGGAAGGCCGTTTAACATTGATGACACTCTTGCGCCCAGCAGCGCCTATAGCCGGTCGAAGGCCGAGGCCGAACAGCAGTTGCGTGATGCTGCAGCGGAAACGGGGATGGAGGTGGTGATCATCCGACCCCCTTTGGTGTATGGGCCTGGAGTGAACGCGAATTTTGCGGCCATGATGCACTGGCTCAGGCGCGGTATTCCGTTGCCGCTGGGCCGCACGAATAACGCCCGTTCGCTGTTGGCACTGGACAACCTTGTGGATTTCATCACCACCTGCCTGGCCCATCCCGGCGCTGCGAACCAGACGTTTCTGGTCAGTGATGGGGAGGATGTCTCCACGACCCAACTACTGCGGATGACATCAGCGGCACTGGGGTGCCGGGCACGATTGATACCGGTGCCGCCCTGGGCGATAAAGCTGGGGGCGAAGCTGACCCGCCAGGAAGCGGTTTATCAACGCCTGTTTGGCTCGTTGCAGCTGGATATCAGCCATACAAGGCAAACGTTGGGATGGACGCCCCCCCTATCGCTGGCAGACGGCCTACAACAGACGGCGAACCGAATGGAACAACACTGACATGATAACGTCCGCTCCCTTGATTGGGGTTTCCTTGATTGTGACCTTGATGCTGACCGGCGCCTTCCGCCATCTGGCGCTGTCCCACGGCGTCATTGATGTGCCCACGCCGCGCAGCTCCCACCACCAGCCCACGCCCCGAGGCGGCGGCGTGGCGCTCATTCTGGTGGTTCTCGCCGCACTGGCGGCCCTGGCGTGGCATGGTGAAATCCGTGCCCCGGTTTTTCTGGCACTCAGTGGCGCCGGGGTGATTGTTGCCGCGGTGGGGTTGCTGGACGACCTTCGCCCTATACCCACACAGTGGCGCCTGCTCTGGCATTTTGTTGGGGCCGCCTGGGGCCTGTACTTTCTGGGCGGACTACCAGAGGTGGTGCTGTGGCAGCAACCCGTGGATCTGGGGCTGTTCGGTAACCTTCTGGCACTGGTGGTTCTGGTTTGGGGGCTCAACCTCTATAACTTCATGGATGGCATCAATGGTATTGCCGCCATTGAGCTGATCACCGTCGCCCTGGGGGGGCTTTTGGCCGGGGCGTACGCCGGTGTGTGGGAGGCCAGCCTACTGCTTAAGCTGATGATCAGCAGCGGGCTTGGCGTATTGTTCTGGAACTTTCCGCACGCCCGTGTCTTCATGGGGGATGGCTGCAGTGGGTTCCTGGGGTTGAGCATTGGCTTGATTGCCGTCTGGCAGGGCATGTTGCAGCCCGAGCTGTTAATGGCGTGGGTCATCCTGATGGGGACTTTTGTGGTGGATGCCACCCTGACGCTCCTGCGCCGGGTTCTGCGTGGCGAAAAGTTCGACCAGCCCCACTGCACCCATGCGTACCAGGTGGCGGCACGCTATTACGGCAGCCATACCCCAGTATCACTCGCGGTTGGCGTGATCAACTTGGCCTGGCTTACCCCGATGGCGATTCTGGGCGTCGTATCGTCACTCCCGGTGTTGCTGGTCCTTGTTATTGCCTGGTTGCCCTTGGTGGCACTGGCGCTTTGGTTTAAAGCCGGAGCTTCGGCATGACTTTCACTCCAGAAATGACGCTTTACACTGCTCAGGATTGAACCGGCCGACACGTCGTCGGATTTCCGCTCTGCCGCTCAGGCTTGACGCCGCCCCCTGGGATTAAGAAGGGGCGGCAGGTTCTGAGATGCTTAGTCAGGCGAACTCGGGTCACTGACCCTTTTGATCCGCTTGCCTAGCTGATTGATGGCCCTGAAGAGTGGCGTATACTTCAAAGGTGTCTCGAGCACTTGCTTTTGCCCTCCATGCTCTATGGTAATTGTATTTTGCCTGAAAGGGCCAACCCCTTCTTCGGCATAGATAGTTTCGAGATTTTCCAGTTCAAATGCATATTCACGATCCAGATAGAGTCGAACCTGATAATCATTGCATTCAAATAAAATCCGGTCCTGTCTCCCAATTTGGCCCAGATAATCGGGCAAATCTGTAACAAAAACATACCCGACGAAGACTACTAGTACGATTACTACGCTCGTGAACTCCATCCTGAGTATACCCACACTCATTTCGAGCAAAAGAAAAATACCGAAAAGAAGAGGAATGGAGAGGCCCGTTAGGATCCGGTACCATTTCGCAAAAGCAACGTTGAATCCAATAGTGGAAATCGATACGGATTCAGAGTTCAATCTTCTTCCCTGCCCGCCTGTTGATTTCTTCCTGGATCGCTCGCCGCGCGCATTCATTATTCCAAAAGAATCCCCAGATCAATGCAGTCGCTGCCAAGCTCAACCACGACCTGCTAATGGCACTCGCACTTCCCGTTCTAACTTTACTGTTCAGATCACTGAGCACACTCTTCGCCGAAGGCCCACTAAAAGAGAGCCCCAAGGCACCACCCAGAGTTGATACCGTTTCAAAGAGCGTCTGATACTCAAACAATTCCTCACTCTCAAGAGTCCAAACACCCCAAAGTTTATTAACCATCGGGTCGGTGATTTTCGGCATAACGGCAGCAACCAACGGTCCCGGCAGTTCATGAACGTCCCTCATCACCCTTGGTTTCTGAGATTGAGGAAGGTGATGATATAACACCACACCGGTGAGAACTCGTGCCACCCTTTCATCGGACAGTTGCGAAAAACGTTCACGCCTGAGGTTCATGATTTTACAGAGGTACTTGATTTTCCCATTGGTCGTTTCCGGCATATTGTAGGTCACCTCTGGATCTTTCATTTTTCCTCCTTGATTGATGTAACGTGAGTCCTGCCAGAATCATCGAAGGCACTATAAACATGATGCCTGCAAATATGTGATAGCGACCGACCACGACTGATAAGAAGACAAGCAACGTCGAACACATTAGAAATACCACACTGAATTCAGCGGCATTTAATAAGCGTAAAAACAGGAAGCGGCATCCATAAAAAGCGATTATTGCAACCGGAATCTGAATGGAGTAGACCAGAAACCAGCACGCATTAACGATGGTAATCAACCGTTGCAGCACTCCCTGCCCCTCACAGAAGGGGATAACATGGAACAGTGCGTGAATGTTGAATATCGGCAGATAGAAAACCAGGCTGGCTATAAGAGTGGAGACCAGAGCGGCTGCGATAAGTTTGCGCATTTCCTTTGCTAAGCATCCCTGAAGTCAGTTTGAAACAACTCAGTCCTGAACGATATCGCCGCTTTTCCTATTGGGTCAACCCCTATGCCGTCAGCTTGCAGCGCGCTCCCCCCTGGGTTCAGGCAGATTCCAGGGGGCTTCGAATAACCGTCCGCATTAGGGTTGCGTGAATTGAACTGATTCCGGGATCGACGAAAGTCAGTTACCCTTGGAGTTGTCAGTAATCAACGGTGACGGAAATTCTATGGGCTATCTGAGACGCACGATGCATGCAATGAAGGAATGGATGACAACCGCCGTGCTCAGCCTGCGCACACGCAGCCTGATCATGACACCAGTAGTGGTCGGTCTGGTCCTCCTTGTGGGACTGTTTGTGGTTTCGTACTGGCCCAACAGTGCCCCGCAAGCCCCTAGCCAGAGCGACCTTGAGGAGTCGTTCACGGCCTCATCCGGGCAGGACAACCCCCCCGTGGGCTATTACACGACGGAATCGCTGATCCGCACCCTGGAGCTGATCGTCAACAAGCGCGGCGGATTCCTCTCCAATGACGTGCTGCCGCCTTTTGTACTGATGGACAACATCCCGGCCTGGGAGACCGGGGCACTGCGCCAGGCTCGGGACCTGTCACTGGCCCTTCGCAACGACATTTCCCGTTCCCAGTCGCAGTCCAATGAGAATCCGAACCTGGTCCAGGCCCAGATCCTGCTGAACAACGACAGCGAGCGCTGGATCTTTCCCTCTGCTGAGGGGAAATACAACAACGCCATTGAGGAGCTCAGGGCGTACCGCAAGGATCTGACCAATCCGGATACCGCCCGCGGGGATTTCTATGCCCGGGCGGACAACCTGGCAACCATACTGGACCTGATGAACAAGCGCCTGGGCAGCATGTCCCAGAGCCTGGCCGCGAGCGTTGCGGAAAACCGCCGGGCCACGATGCTGGCGAATGACCCCAGTGCCGCCGCGGCCAAGGTTCAGTCTGAAGAGACGGTCAGCCAGACCTCATGGATGCAGGTGGACGATGTGTTCTATCAGGCGCGCGGCACCACCTGGGCGATGCTGGTCTATCTCAAGGCCCTCAAGCGCGATTTCCGCAGCGTACTGGAAGACAAGAACGCCATGGTGAGCCTTGAACAGATCATCCGGGAGCTGGAGTACACCCAGCGCTCGATGACCAGCCCGATGGTCCTCAATGGCTCCCAGTTCGGGCTGGTTCCCAACTACTCGCTGACGATGTCGTCCTACCTGACCCGCGCCAACGCCGGGCTCATCAACATCATCACCCTGCTGCGGGACGGGTGAACAGGCTCAAGGCTGCCAGTGTTGAACGACGGGCCGGCGGCTATTCAACGATACGCCGGATGGTCTCGCCGGGGTTGGTGATGTCACTGCTGAGCAGGGTTTCACTGCCGCCCTGGCACCACACCAGGTCGGCTACCTTCCCGTTGGGTTGATAGCCGGTGGGGGCGGTCCGGAGCAGTTGCACCACCCGTTCACAGTCGACGTTCCGGCTTGCCATCATGAGCTGCTCCAGAAGTTGCTCCAGTGACCGCCAGCTCATATCGCCCTCCCGTGCCTTCATGATCCGTGGATGGGCGGTACCCTGCGGGTCATCACCGATCAGAAGCTCCTCATAGAGTTTCTCTCCCTGGCGCAGGCCACTGTAGGTCACCTCGATGTCACCGTGGGGATTGGTCTCGGTTTTCTCGGTCAGCCCCATGAGGTGGATCATACGCCGCGCCAGATTCGCAATGCGCACGGGCTCGCCCATGTCCAGCACGAAGACTTCCCCACCTTCCCCCATGGTTCCGGCCTGAAGGACCAGTTGGCTGGCCTCCGGGATCGTCATGAAATAACGGATGATGTCTGGATGCGTCACGGTTACCGGGCCCCCTTTGCGGATCTGCTCCCGGAATAGCGGAACCACGGAGCCGGATGACCCCAGAACGTTCCCGAAACGCACCATGGAAAAGACGGTTGTCTGCTGGCGGCGCGCCAGGCCCTGCAGCACCAGCTCCGCCAACCGCTTGCTGGCGCCCATGACATTGGTGGGTCGTACGGCCTTGTCCGTGGAAATCAGGACGAACTTCTCTACACCCACCGCAATAGCGGACTCAGCGGTGTACCAGGTGCCAAAAACGTTGTTCTGGACCCCCTCAATCACATTCTGTTCCACCAGCGGCACATGCTTGTAGGCGGCAGTGTGGTAGACGACCTGGACACCAAAACTCCGCATGACGCCTTCACACCGGCGGCGGTGGGTCACGCTGCCCAGTAACGGGTGAATGGGGATATCGAGGGCCTCATTCTCACAGATCACTTGCAGCTCATGCTCCGTTTTATAGAGCGCAAATTCGCACTGCTCGAACAGCACCAGCCCGGCCGGTTCCTGCCGCAGGATCTGGCGGCACAGCTCTGCCCCGATGGAACCCCCGGCCCCAGTGACCATGACCACCCGGCCGCTGAGCGATTCCGCCACCTCTTCATTGCGATAGCGCACGGGGTCCCGACCAAGCAGATCATCAATATTCAGGTCCCGCACATCACTGATGCGCGCCTGGCCCGTAACGAGCTCTGAAACAGAGGGGACGGTCTGCACCGGCACCGGCAGCCCCTCCAGTTGCGTCAAAAGCTGGCAACGGTCCACCTCGGCCTTCTCGTCAATTGCCAGCAGGATCCGCTCAACCTGATGCTTATGCACGGCCTTGCTGGCATGCTCAAGGTCGTAGGCGGGCATGCCATTGATGGTGGTTTGATGGTTATCCGGCTCCAGGCTGATGAAGGCAACCGGACGGTACTCCACACCCTGATTGAGGGCCATGGCCAGCTGGATGCCGGTGTCCCCCGCTCCCACGATCAACACAGGCATCTTGCTCAGGTGGCGGGGACGGTTGAGCACGGTACGCACACTGAAACGGGTTCCGGTGACGAACAGAAAGGCCAGCGCGCCATACAGAAACGGCACCGACCGTGGCATATCCACCCTGAGCGCAAAGGCCGTGGCGATCAGGATCAACGCGGAGCCGGTCACACCGGCAAAAACGGTGATCAGGGCGCGCTCGCTGAGGTAACGGATGACGGCCCGGTAAAGGCCCAGCCGGGCGAATAGAAAGATGGTTGCCAGGGCGGTGATGCCAAACAGGGCCCAGTAGTCCCCACCCTCGAATTGGAACAGGGTTTCGTAACGCAGGGAAAAGGCGGCCCAGAGCGAGAACAACACGAATGTAGCATCCGAAAGCACCGAGACAACGCGTTTGTGGGGACGGTCAAGCGCTGCGAATCGTGCAAAAACCTGACGGACTATCCCTCTGAGAGTATGGCTCATAACGCTGTCCTAGTGCTCTGATATCACTCGATGATTATCCTTAGTGGACAGTATAACAACGGTGTCCGCAATCGCTGTTTCTTATACCTCATTTCAAGATTACCGCTTTTCAAGGGGCCATCAACGCCTGCCAGCATTCCAGCACAAAGCCCCGCTCGGCTTCGAACTGATCCGAAGGCACCTCGCTGTTCAGCCGCTGCAGGGCACGCCGGTGAATGGTGGAGCGCATGGCGATGAAGATTGCCCGCAGGCGTTCAGCCAGGGCCGTATCCAGCACACCCGCCTGCCCCAGGGATTCCATCTGGCGGATGTTGTCCGTCTGGCCTGTTATGGCTGGGTATTGGTGGGCCCATGCCAGGATCAGGTACTGGACCATGAACTCAATATCAATGATCCCACCGGGGTCCTGCTTGAGATGACAGCTGTCGGGGCTGGTTGAAGCATGGGCTTCCCGCATGCGCTGGCGCATGGCCACCACTTCCTCGCGGAGGGCCTCGGGGTCGCGCTCACGGGTCAGGATGCTGTGGCGGATCCGTCCAAACCGCTCCCCGGAGGCCTGACTCCCCGCCACCCAGCGCGCCCGGACCAGCGCCTGGTGCTCCCAGGTCCAGGCATCCTGCTCCTGGTAGCTCTGGAAGGCATCCAGGGTGGAGACAAGGAGCCCGGAGTTGCCGGAGGGGCGCAGCCGCATGTCCACTTCATACAGCTGGCCAGAGGGCGTGTGCGCCTGGAGGATGTGCACCACCCGTTGCCCTAGGCGGGCGTAGAAAACCGCGTTATCGATGGACTTGTCGCCATCGGTCACATTCTGGGGATCGCTGTCGTGCACGAACACCAGGTCCAGATCCGAGGTGTAGCCAAGCTCAATGCCCCCGAACTTGCCGTAGCCAATGATGGCGAAGTCCAGCTCTATGGGGGCGCCCTGGTCATCCGTGGGCGTTCCGTAGCGTTGGGTGAGGTGATGCCAGGCCAGGGTCACCACATGTTCAAGAACGGCTTCGGCAATCCAGGTCAGGTAGTCACTGACCTTCATCAGCGGCAGCGTTCCGCGAATCTCGGAAGCCGCCACGCGCAGCACGTGGGCTTTCTTGAAGTGACGCAGGGCCTCCATCTGCTCTTCCAGATCATCCAGGGGAATGCGCAGCATCTGCTGGTTCAGGTCTGCCTGCAGCTGATCGCGGTCCGGTGGTGTGTAAAGGCTTTCGGCATTGAGCAGTTCGTCCAGCAGAAGCGGCGTCTCGGCGAGCTGGGCCGCAATCCAGGGACTCGCCGCGCACAGGCGCACCAGCTCGCGCAGCGCCCCCGGGTTTTCCGTCAGCAGCAACAGATAGGCGCTACGCCGCAGGACGGCCTCCACCAGCGGCAGCACTCGCTCCAGGGCTGCAGAAGGCGCGTCTTCTTCCGCCAGATTGGCAAGCAGGCGCGGCAGGAAGCGGTCCAGCCGGCGGCGCCCCTCGCGCTGCAACGAGGCCACAACCCGGCTCTCCCGCAGGGCGTTGAGCCGCTCCATTGATTCGGAGGCTGACTCGAAGCCGGCCTGTTCCAGCCACTGGGTTGCGGCCTGCTCGCCAAGCGTTCCCGCCCAGAGATCCTCCCAGCCGTCATGACCGGCCTCCTCACCCCCCTCTTCCTCCTCCAGCGCGATAATATCCGCAAAATGGGCGTTCACCTGTTCCCGGTGTATCCGCAGGTCTTCAGCCAGGCTTTCCCAGTCGCCATACCCCATGATCAGGGCAACCCGTGCCCGGTCGAGGTCGTCGCCTGGCAGGGTTTGGGTCTGCTGGTCGGCGATGCCCTGAAGGGCATGCTCGGCATTGCGCAACAGCACATAGGCCTGGTCCAGGTCCGTGACCACTGCCTCCGGCAGCAGCTCCATGGTTCCCAGTGCCGACAGCACCTCGCGGAGCCGGCGCGCCTGAAGGACAGGTTCGCGGCCACCCCGGATGAGCTGGAACGCCTGGACCACAAACTCAATCTCCCGGATGCCACCAGCGCCCAGCTTGATGTTGCTTTCCAGTGACCGCCGCCGAACTTCGCGCTGGATCAGCTTTTTCATCTCACGCAGCGATTCAAAGGCGGAAAAATCAATGTAGCGACGATACACGAAGGGGAGCAGAAGCTGCTGCAGATGCGTCGCATGCTCGCTGGTGCCGTTGATGACACGCCCTTTGATCAGCGCGTAGCGCTCCCATTCCCGCCCCTGGTTCTGGTAATAGGCCTCCAGGGCATCAAAGCTCATGGCCAGCGGGCCGCTCTGGCCATTGGGACGCAGCCGCATGTCCACACGGAAGACAAAGCCATCCGCCGTGGGCTGGTCCAGCGCGCGTATCACCTTCTGGCCCAGGCGGCTGAAGAAGACCTGGTTGTCGATGCTGCGCCTGGCGCCTTCTGTTTCACCACTGGCCGGATAGGCGAAAATCAGGTCAATGTCCGAGGACAGGTTGAGCTCGCCCGCGCCCAGCTTACCCATGCCAATCACCAGCAGTGGTTGGGCGGTGTAATCACCAGTCACGGGATCGTGACCCATGGGGGTTCCCCATTCACGGCAGGCCTCGGCGTAGAGCCAGGCCACAGCGCCATCGATGCAGGTATCCGCCAGCTCGGTCATGGCGCCCATGGTTTCTTCCAGGTCTGCCTCACCCAGCAGGTCCCGCCAGACAATCCGGAACATCCAGCGCCGCCGGAAGGTCCGTAGTGCCTTCTGGAGCTCTGCCTCCTCCTGAACGGCGCTACACCGGGCGCTCCAATCCGCCTGGATTTCGCCCGGGGACCAGGGCCTGGCCAGAAGGTCCGCTTCAAACACCGGCGCCATTGTGGCGGCGTGGCGACGCAGCTGCTCAAACAGAAAGTCACTGCGGGCAATGGCCTGCATGATGCCAGTACGATGAGCCTCAAAGCGCGTCCTGCAGGCTGGATCCTCCACCTCCATCAGGCTTCGCCAGCTTTCGGCGGCCTTGTCCTGAAGGGCACCTGGCAGTGCTGCCAGCTCGCCGTCCCGCAGAGGATCCATCATGGTCATTGCCTTACTGTTGGTGTCGCGTTTGGCCCCCGGGCTCAGCTCAGAAGGGCCAGTTGCAGTGGCGCCAGCCCCCGCAGGGTGATCAGCGTTTCCCGGGGGGACAGTCCCTGCTCGGCTGCGGCTTCCAGGCTGGCCGTCACCCCCTGATAGGCCTTGCTGGCGCCAGCCGCCTCTGCACGGCTGGACAGTTCCCGATGCACGTGCAGCAACGACTGCCATCCCGCCGGGTCATCCCAAAGCCAGAGGCGGCAGAGGGCATCCAGCCAGTCCCCCGGCGCCGCACCGGGCGCCAGTTCGCCCTGGGTTCCGATGCCCGCCAGGTAATAGCCCTGCTCCGCTTTGCTGATGCTGTTGAGCAACGCCGGAACGCTTTGGGTCAGTACCGTGGCCACATGGGCCAGCACGGCCGGGTCGCCTTCCACCAGTTCCAGCTCCAGCTCGCACAGTGGCTGCTCCCGCCCGCCGGCCCGGATCACGCCGTCGTCCAGGGCACATTCGATGCGTGCCCACTGGCCGTTGCCGGACCAGTCCAGCATCAGCACACGGCGCTGGAAGTCCGTATCAAACACCGGCTCCAGGTGGGCCAGTGCGGGATGCCCGGCCATGGGTGTATCGTCCAGCAGCGTCAGGTCCAGGGATGCGTCCGGTCTTGGCCATTCCCACTCCTTCCGGGCAAGGGCGGCGCCCTGGAGCTGACCCTGGGTCTTGAGCGTCTGGATGTAACCGCTACCCGTAGCACGCACGCGAAGGGCAACCCGTTCCCTATTGAGTGCCCCTTCCGGGGTGTCGTAATAGCGGTTGAGCAGTTCCAGGGGGGCGCCCTGCTCCACAGCCCCTTTGGTGCTCAGCCAGCCCCCGGCCCGATCCAGGTTGGCAGGGGTCATGCTGAGTTTGAGCTCTGTCTCGCTCATGGTTCAGAACCGGTACTGGGCGCCGACCATCAGGTCGTACTGGTGCGGGGTCTGTTCGTCCGAATACGTTTTGTACCCTTCTACGTAAATCGCCATGGATTCAGTGAGGTCATGCAGCACCTGAGCGGTGTACGCGTTGGTGGTTTCCGTGGCGGTGGTCCCGGGCGCCAGCTCGTTACGCTCGCGCTCCCAGGCGATCGAGAAACGATTGGGGCCAATGTGGTAACTGCTCAGAAGGGACGCGACGCTGGCAACATCCTTGCGGTGCTGATACTGGGCGGTCAGGAGCCAGCCCTCGCCCTGGTACGTCATCCGGGCGCCATAGGTGTTCTCATTCTCCTGACGGAGCTGCTCGGCTTGGGATGCGCCCGCCGGCACCACATCGCCGCCATCATTGGAATCCATACCCAGAGCCCATTCCCAGTGACCGGGCGTATAGCTCAGGACAGCCTGATAAGGCCGCTCTTCCTTTTCATCACCGCTCTGGACTTCCGGACTCCTGTCTTCCTTCAGCTGAACGGCGCCGTGCAGGCGGAGATCCCCCCAGGAAGGGGACGAGTATTGAACCAGTCGGGTCCGACCCGTGGTATAGGGGCCAAACAGGTGGCGCTCCGAGTTTCCGTCTTCATCACGGTATTCGCCTTCAAAGAAGTTCGCCACGTGATCCAGCTTCTGTTCGTAGATGGTGTCGTCCACGCCCCCCCAGAGGCGGCCGAAATCACCTTCCAGGCCGATGTAGGCGTATTCCATGTGCTCATCGAACATGCGCTCATCGTCGTCATCGGCGGAGGGGATCGACGCCCATTCGGCACGGAAAAAGCCTTCCGTTCCCGGCATGAGCTCGGTGGTGCCTCGCAGGCCGATCCAGGAGTTACTGTCCCGGAAGGCGGTTTCACTACCCGGTACGTTTTCCCTATCCCGGTGCTCCATCACCAGCCCCAGCTGGCCATAGATCTCGGGCAGGGTATCCAGCCTGTGGGTGAGTGCGTCCACCTCGGCGAGCGTCAGTTCGCTATCGCCACTGCGTTCCTGGGCCTGGACTCCGCCAGCCGCAACCACGGCCAGCGCCAAAACCAATCCTTTCTGCTTCATGGAACCCCCTCGTATGATCAGTGCCGGCAGAATACCACTATGCCCGGACCGACTAAAGAAATGCCCGGCTGCCCTAGACTTCCAGAAGAAAGGTTACCGGTCCGTCATTAACCAGCTGTACCTGCATGTCCGCACCAAAACGACCGGTGGCGAGATGCCCTATCCCGGGCGGGGCCACATCCACCGCCTGTTTTGCCGCCTCGACAAAGGCATTGAACCAGTGCTCACCCCGCTCGGGCGGGGCTGCGGCGGAAAAGGAGGGGCGGCTGCCCTTGCGAGTGTCCGCAACCAGTGTGAACTGGGGTACGATCAGCAGATCACTGCCACAATCGCGCAGGCTGCGGTTCATGCGCCCGTGTTCATCGGGAAAGACACGGTATTCCAGCACTCGCTCCAGCATCCGGCCCTGCTCAGAGGCACCGTCGGTTTTCTCAACCCCCAGAAACAGCAGCAGGCCGTAGCCAATCTCGCCCACGATCTCTCCATCAATGCTGACGCTGGCACTGCTGACACGCTGAATCAGACTTTTCAAAACCGCTCCTCCCTTTGATGCAGACCAAGCGCCTGATGGTGCCACTCCTCCCCTCACCGGGGAAGGATGCACCAAAAGCAGGCGCTGGCCCTAAGTGTGCCCTGTTTCGGGTTACCAGCAGCCGGGCGAACCCGCCCTGAAACGGAACAGACAGCGCCCCAAAGGCCATTAACCGTTGTTTTTATTGCCTTTTGCAGCATCAGGCACAGCACCTGCTCCAACGCAGACCAGTTGCACGGCAACGTAACCCAGAGGAATCAGCCAACGGAGGCTCCAATCATGCAAACACCCAATTTCCGTCTTGCGACCTGCCTGACTGCCAGCCTGCTCGGCGCGGGCGCCCTTGCTGGCGCGACCCAGGCCAGCGCGGCTGAGCCCAGCGTGACCGCGGGCTTTTCCGCGTCCAACATCTACCTGTGGCGGGGGACCGACCTTGGCGCAGGAGACGCTCAGGTCACGGGCAGTCTGGATGTCGCTAGCGGCATGGGCGCTTACGCGGGCGTCTGGGCATCCAGCGGCGACAGTGCCGCCGGCCAGGAGTACGACCTCTACGCTGGCTACGGCACGGACCTCACCGAGGACATCTCAGTGGATGCCAGCGTTGTGAACTACATCTACCCGGAACAGGACAGGAGCATCAGCCAGACCGGCTTCGCGGATTTCAGTGAAGCCATCGTAAGCGTCAACGCCTATGACGTGGGGCTGAGCTATTTTCACGACATCACCAGCGCCGATTACCAGTACATGACCGCAAGCTACAGCTATAACGCGTTCAGCGCGACGCTTGGCCGGCACAGCTTTGACGAGGACTCACCAAGCCCCACCTATGGCGAGGACATGACCCACCTTGATATCAGCTTCCAGTTCAATGACGAACTCTCCTTCACGGCCAGCACCCTCCTGGACGCTGACAACAGTGATGGTACCCGTCGCACCACCCTTCTGAAGGCCACCTACGCCAAATCCTTCAGCCTTTAACCCCTCCCGAACCCCGGCCGCCTGCAGGGCGGCCCGGTCTACTGAAACCCGAATTCAGGGCCGAAGCGATCACTCATCGCGTCGGTAGCATGAATCAGCGCATCCACGATGGGCGGTTCCGAGGCGGCATGACCGGCATCGCGCACCAATGAGAGCGCAGCCTCCGGCCAGGCACTGTGCAGGGTCAGGGCGTTTTCAACCGGGCAGACCATGTCGTATCGGCCATGAACAAGCCGGGCCGGCTTGTCACGCATAGACCCAATATTATCCATTATGCGGTTTTCCTCGATGAAACCGCCGTTCAGAAAATAGTGGCACTCGATGCGCGCCAGCGAGAGCGCGAGGTGCGCGTGTCCAAAACGCTCCACGGCCGCCGGGCTGGGATGCAGGGTGGCGCAACGGGCTTCCCAGATGGCCCAGGTGCGGGCGGCCTGGAGCCGCTGCAGCTCATTATCACTGTGGAGCAGGCGGTGGTAGGCCTGGACCAGGTCCTGTCTGCCGCTTTCGGGGACGAGGCTGATGAAGTCTTCCCAGTAGTCCGGAAAGATACGGCTCGCGCCGTCATGAAGGAACCAGTTGATGTCGCGTTGCCGGCAAAGGAAGATACCGCGCAGCACCAATCCCAGAACCCGTTCCGGCTGTGACTGGGTGTAGAGCAGGCTCAGCGTCGCGCCCCAGGAGCCGCCGAAAAGCAGCCACCGCTCAATACCTAGAAACGCACGGATGCGTTCCATGTCCGCCAGAAGGTGGCTGGTGGTGTTATTGATTACAGAGGCAAAGGGCGTGGAGCGGCCAGAGCCGCGCTGATCAAAGAGGATGATGCGGTAGCGTTCGGCATCAAAGAAGCGGCGGGCTGCAGGGTCACTGCCCGCCCCCGGCCCCCCGTGAACCACAAGCACGGGAATCCCCTCGGGATTCCCGGCTTCCTCCAGATATAGGCTGTGGCCATCGCCCACGTCCAGGCGATGGGTGGCATAGGGCGCGATTTCCGGGTAGAGCGTCAACATGCCCCAAGTCTAGGCGCCCGGGGCTGCTTCGGCCAACTATTATTTCTTGCTGGCGCGCTTGCGCTCCACCTCGGTCAGGTGCTTCTTGCGGATCCTCAGATGATTCGGCGTCACTTCCACAAGCTCATCGTCATCAATGAACTCCAGTGCGTTCTCGAGGGTCATCTCCATGGGCGGGGTCAGCACCAGGTTCTCGTCCGTCCCGGCAGCCCGCACGTTGGTCAGCTGCTTGCCTTTTGTGGGGTTAACGGTCAGGTCGTTCTCGCGGCTGTGAATACCAATAACCATGCCCTCGTAGACTTCAGCGCCGGGACCAACCATCAACCGGCCACGATCCTGGTGCGTGAACAGGGAGTAGGCAGTAGTGGTGCCCTTAACCATGGAGATGATGGCGCCGTTGTGACGGTGCTCGGCCATGCCACCTTTAACCGGGCCCCAGTGGTCGAACACATGGGTCAGGAGGCCGGAGCCCTGGGTCAGGGTCAGGAACTGGGAGCGGAAGCCGATCAGCCCACGCGCTGGCATGATGAAATCAATGCGCACGCGGCCACGCCCGTCGGGAACCATGTTCTGCATCTCGGCCCGACGGTTACCCATTTCTTCCATCAGCGAGCCCTGATGCTGCTCCTCGATGTCCACAACCACCTGCTCGTAAGGCTCTTCGGTGGTGCCGTTGTTATTACGCTGCACCACTTCCGGGCGGGAAACGCCCAGCTCGAAGCCTTCACGACGCATGTTCTCGATCAACACCGACAGGTGGAGCTCACCGCGCCCGGAGACGCTGAATTTCTCGGCCGCGTCACCCTGCTCCACACGCAGGGCCACGTTGTGCAGAAGCTCCTGTTCGAGGCGCTCCTTGATCTGGCGGCTGGTCACGTACTTGCCGTCGAGACCGGCGAAGGGTGAGTCATTCACCTGGAAGGTCATGCTCACCGTGGGCTCATCCACCGTCAGCGGCGTCATGGCCTCCGGTGCTTCGCGACTGCAGATCGTATCCGAGATCCGCAGGTTGTTGATGCCGGAGATGCAAACGATGTCGCCGGCGTTAGCCTCGTCCACATTCACGCGGTTGAGGCCGAGGAAGCCTTTAACTTCCAGCAGCTTGGCGTTGCGCTGCTCGCCTTCGCGGTTGACCACCGTCACCTGCTGGCCAGGCCGCATCTGGCCGCCCTTGATCCGGCCAACACCCAGAACGCCCACATAGGGGTCGTAGTCCAGGGACGACACCTGCATCTGCAGCGAGGCATCCGGATCCACGGTCGGGGCCGGCACCTGGTTGACGATCATCTTGAACAGCGACTCCATGTCATCTTCAAGCGCATCCGGATCCTCGCCGGCGATACCATTGAGCGCGGACGCATAGACAACCGGGAAGTCCAGCTGGTCTTCTGTGGCACCAAGGGCGTCGAACAGGTCAAAAACCTCGTTGATGACCCAGTCCGGGCGAGCGCCCTCGCGGTCAACCTTGTTGACAACGACAATGGGATCAAGCCCCTGGGCAAAAGCCTTCTGGGTGACGAACCGGGTCTGGGGCATCGGGCCATCCACGGCGTCGACCAGCAGCAGGACTGAATCGACCATCGACATGACGCGCTCCACCTCGCCACCGAAGTCGGCGTGGCCGGGCGTATCCACGATATTGATGCGGTATTCGCCCCAATTGATCGCGGTGTTCTTGGAGAGGATGGTGATGCCCCGCTCCTTCTCCTGGTCATCCGAGTCCATGATGCGGTCGGTATCCGTAGACTTGCGATCCAGGGTCCCGGATTGCTGCAGCAGCTGGTCGACCAGCGTGGTTTTGCCGTGGTCAACGTGTGCAATGATGGCGATGTTGCGAATGTTCTCAATCACGAAAAGGGCCTCTGAATCACTGGTATTTCGAATGAAGGGCGGTGAAAATGAGGGTCGGTTGGGGATTCATCCCGAACCAGAGGCGCGGATTGTACAGCAACTGACAGCTTTATTCCATGAGCGAAAGAGTGTCAGGCTGTCTGATTCAGGTTCCAGGTGCACCGGGGTCAATCGCACCATAAAAGGTCATTCTCAGCCACAACGCACCAAAACTGTGCATTACGGCACCCCTGAAGCGCACCATTATGAGACCAATTGCCTGTTCTGCGGCCAATAAAGGGCACCACTCGTAATTGGCAAAGCTTTTGCTTAAGGGTGATCAGGCAACTGAAACGGCCCCACTTCGGTGCGCAGGGCCAGAGCCGCGAGCACTCTGCTCTACTCAAATGAACCATAGATGGAGTTCTGACATGTCCAACAACACGATGAAGCTGATCCAGGAACACGACATCAAGTGGGTCGACCTGCGATTCACTGACAGCCGTGGCAAGGAAATGCACGTGACCATGCCCGCCAAAGAGGTGGATGATGACTTCTTCACGGATGGCGCCACCTTTGATGGCTCATCCATCAATGGCTGGAAGGGGATCAATGAATCCGACATGATCCTGATGCCCGACGACAACGCGGTCACTCTGGATCCGTTCGCGGAAGAGCCCACGCTCAACCTCACCTGCGACATCGTTGAGCCGGCCACCATGCAAGGGTATGAGCGTGACCCGCGCTCCGTGGCTCGCCGCACCGAGGACTACATGAAGTCGCTCGGCATCGCCGACGCCGCGCTGTTCGGCCCTGAACCCGAATTCTTCGTGTTCGATTCCGCCAAGTGGAAAGTGGACATGGACTCCGCCATGTACGAAATCCACTCCGAGGAAGCGGCCTGGGTTTCCGGCGAGGACTTTGACCGCAACAACACCGGTCACCGGCCCGGCGTCAAGGGCGGCTACTTCCCGGTACCGCCAGTGGACTCACTGCATGACCTGCGCGGCGCCATGTGCTCGGCACTCGAGTCCATGGGCCTGAACATTGAAGTCCACCACCACGAAGTGGGGACCGCTGGTCAGTGCGAGATTGGTGTTGCAGCCAATACGCTGACCCGCAAGGCGGACGAAGTCCAGATCCTGAAGTACGGCGTTCACAATGTGGCGCACGCCTTCGGCAAGACGGCAACCTTCATGCCCAAGCCAGTGGTGGGCGACAATGGCTCCGGCATGCACGTGAACATGTCTCTGGTGAAAGACGGCAAGAACATGTTCTCCGGCGACAGCTACGCGGGCCTGAGCGAGAGCGCCCTGTACTACATCGGCGGCATCATCAAGCACGCCAAGAGCATCAACGCCTTCACCAACGCTTCCACCAACTCCTACAAGCGTCTGGTTCCGGGCTTTGAGGCACCGGTTATGCTGGCGTACTCGGCGCGCAACCGCTCCGCCTCCATCCGGATTCCCTACACCAACAACCCCAAGGCACGCCGGGTTGAGGTGCGCTTCCCGGACCCGTCCGCCAACCCCTACCTCGCGTTCTCCGCGCTGGTGATGGCAGGCCTTGACGGCATCCAGAACAAGATCCACCCCGGTGAAGCCATGGACAAGGACCTCTACGACCTGCCGAAGGAAGAGGCACTGGAGATCCCGACCGTTGCGGAAACCTTCCAGGAAGCACTGGAAGCACTGGAAGCGGATCACGAATTCCTGACCCGTGGCGGCGTGTTCACCGAGGATATGATCCAGGGCTACATCGACCTTAAGCGTGAGGACGTGACCCGCTACAACATGACCACCCACCCGGTGGAATTCGACATGTACTACTCCGTATAAACACGGAACCAGTACCTGTTACAACCCGGCCCGGGGCAACCCGCGCCGGTTTTTTTGTTGCATTGGCCTACAGCTGGTTCAATAATCAAAGCACGACATCCACCCATTGGACCCCGGAGGCGTCTTGTCCCGATCAACCGCCCTTGTGCACACGCTGGCGCTCACACTCCTGCTGCCCCTGGGTAGCGCGGTGGCCGACGAGGTTTACCGGCACGTGGACGAAGACGGCAATGTCACCTATTCGGATGAGCCCATGAGTGACGACAGTGAAGCCATGGAACTGGAGCCCTTGCCGGAGGTGAGCCTGCCCAAGTGGGACAGGAGCCAGCGCCGCAAAAACCGTGAAGGGCAGGACAGCGAGCGCAAACAACAAGCAAGCTACCGCTCCGTGGAGATCACCCAGCCGGAGCACGACAGCGCCTTCTGGCGTGGTGGCGGACTGGTCGTGGTGCGCGTCCAGTCCCAGCCCTCACTGAAGCCCGGGCACCGCTATGCGCTGGAAGTTGATGGGGAGCGCGTCAAGCAGGGGCGCAGCCCCTCGTTCTCCGTGAAAAACATGCCGCGCGGGACTCATGAACTCGTAGCCCATGTGATCAACGCCAATGGCGAAACGGTCAGCTCCTCAGACGTCACGCGGTTCACTCTGCACCGCCCTTCCCAACAGAACTGAACCCCACTCACAGTCGCGCCTCAACCTGGCTCCCCTACTAGGCAGACGCCCAGGCTGTGCACTTATTTGGTGCGCACGGTTCCCCTGGCGCTTTATCATGGGTCATGATCGCAATACCACCTGCACCGATTCAGATCGCCGATCATAAAGCACTGATTGCAAAGGAATTCACAAGCGGAAAGAACACGCACAACCTGGTTTGATTCTTGCAGCATCTGCCCCAGGAGGGGACCTATGAGCGAACCCATGCACCAGCGCATCCTGGACAACCTGGCTACAGCGGTTCTGGTGCTCGATCACGACAAGCACACGCGCTACCTGAACCCAGCGGCCGAGATGCTGCTCCAGACCAGTAGTGACCGCATCTGCGGCCTGCCGGTCACCAGTATATTCGTGGAGCCCGATGCCGCTTTGCAGACGCTGACCGAGACGGCCGCAACCGGCCACACCTTTACCAAGCGCGAGGCGGAACTGCTGCTGCCCAGCGGCCAGCTGATCTGTGTGGACTATTCCATATCGCCATTTCCCGGTGAGGACCCGCTGCTGCTGATGGAAATCCTGCAGCGCGACCGCTTGCAGCGGATCAGCCGAGAGGAAGAGCTCCTGACCCAGCAGGAAACCACGCGCACCCTGGTCCGGGGCATGGCCCATGAGATCAAGAACCCGCTGGGGGGAATACGGGGAGCGGCCCAGTTGCTCGAGCGTGAACTGGAGGATGCCGACCTGCGTGATTTCACCCGGGTCATTATGGAGGAGGCGGACCGGCTGCGCACTCTCGTGGACCGCATGCTCGGCCCCAACCGCGCCATTGAGACGGCCGCCACCAACATCCACGACGTGGTGGAACACGTGCGCACGCTGCTCGAGGCCGAAGGCGGCAGTCACGTCACGCTCGTGCGCGACTACGACCCCAGCATCCCGGAGTTCATGGGCGACCGGGAGCAGCTGATCCAGGCCATCCTGAACATTGCCCGCAACGCGCTGGATGTACTCTCCAAGCATCCCCCCGAGGACGACGAGCCCAGGATCACCATGCGCACCCGGGCACTGCGCCAGTTCACCATCGGCCACAAGCGCCACCGGCTCGTCTGCCGTGTGGACATCATCGACAACGGCCCCGGCATTCCGCGCGATCTGCAGCCCAACATTTTCTACCCCATGATCAGCGGCCGCCCTGACGGTACCGGCCTGGGCCTGGCCATTACACAGAGCATCGTGGGGCAGCATCAGGGCCTGGTGGAATGTGAGAGCCAGCCCGGCTGTACCCGGTTCATCATCTTTCTGCCCTTGGAGGCCTCCGAATGAGTGCCACTGTCTGGATCATCGACGACGACCGCAGCATCCGCTGGGTTCTCGAGCGTGCCCTGAGCCGCGCCGGCACGGAAACGGTCAGCTTTGAAAGCGGGGAGGGCATACTGGAGCGACTGGAGCAGGAGCAACCCGACGCCATCATCAGCGACATCCGGATGCCGGGCATGGATGGCATCACGCTGCTGCGCGCCATCAGCGAGCAGTTCCCGATGGTACCCGTGATCATCATGACGGCCCATTCGGACCTGGACAGCGCCGTGTCGTCCTACCAGACCGGCGCCTTTGAATACCTGCCCAAGCCCTTTGACGTGGATGAAGCGCTCTCGCTGGTCCAGCGCGCCGTGGATCATGGCCGCGAGCAGCGTTCAAGCGCCAGAGAGCGCGATGCCGAGGCCGCGGGTGAGAACGCCGAGATCATCGGCGAGGCGCCCGCCATGCAGGAAGTTTTCCGGGCCATTGGACGCCTCTCGCACTCCAATATCACGGTACTCATCAATGGCGAGAGTGGTACCGGCAAGGAACTGGTCGCTCGCGCCCTGCACAACCACAGCCCACGCTCCAGCGGGCCCTTTGTGGCCCTGAACATGGCGGCCATCCCCAAGGACCTGATCGAATCCGAACTCTTCGGGCATGAGAAAGGGGCCTTCACCGGCGCCAATGCCGGGCGCCAGGGTCGCTTCGAGCAAGCCAACGGCGGCACGCTCTTCCTGGATGAGATTGGCGATATGCCGGCGGATACCCAGACCCGCCTGCTGCGCGTGCTGGCGGACGGCGAATTCTACCGCGTGGGCGGCGCCACGCCGGTGAAAGTGGACGTACGCATCATCGCTGCCACCCACCAGGATCTGGAGGAACGGGTGCGCGAGTCCAGCTTCCGGGAAGACCTGTTCCACCGGCTCAACGTCATCCGCATCCATCTGCCCACACTCAGTGAGCGGCGCGAGGACATCCCGCTACTGATGCGCCACTTCCTGAAAAAGGCCGCCCACGAGCTGAACGTGGAGCCCAAGATCCTCAAGGAGGACACCGAAACCTACCTCAGCACTCTGCCCTGGCCGGGTAATGTGCGCCAGCTGGAGAATGTGTGCCGCTGGCTCACGGTAATGGCCTCCGGGCGGGAGATCCATGTCAGCGACCTGCCCCGGGAGCTCCTGGAACAGGAAGAAGCGGGCGGCACCTCCGGCAGCTGGCAGGAGCAGCTCCGCGACTGGGCCGACCGTGCGCTCAAGCAGGGCAAGCACCCGATTCTGGACACGGCACTGCCTGAGTTCGAGCGCATCATGATCGAAGCCGCCCTCAAGCACACCGGGGGCCGCCGGCGGGATGCCGCGGGACTACTCGGTTGGGGACGGAATACGCTGACGCGCAAGATCAAGGAGCTGGGGATGGAGAACGAGGCGGAGCAGGAGGATTAACCCCTACTCTACCTCCCGCCAGTAGATGATACGGTCATGGCCGCGGTAGACACCGAAGGTGGCCAAGCCGGAGGGATTCACTAGCGTCCCTTCGTTGTCGAAGTCATCCTGAAGCCAGACCGGCACACTGAACGTTGCGCGTACGTCACTGGTATTGCCCTCGCCCGGGTCCTGGAGCACGAGTTTGGAGCCCGTCATGGGTTCGCCATTAAGCAATTGGTCATTCGCGGGCACCACGCTGGTGAACCCGGTTGGTGACAGGCTGACATCCGAGCCGGTCGCGTACGTCCAGCAACTGTCGTCTGTATTGCGGACAAAGGCGCTGCCGTCCCAGTACTGGACCTGCATTGGCAGGGTCAGCGGCAGGGTCTCAGGCCCATAGGCGTTCTCAACCTGAAGACGCCCGTAGCGCAGAGCGAAGGGGGCTCGCGGCGTCCACTCCAGTGGCATGTCGGCGGCAGTCACGCCATCGCTGTCGGCCACGGAGGTCACGCTCAACGGCAGCTGCGGATTGAAGGGTTTCACACGGCTTTCCACCGTCTTCTGGTATTTGATGGCGTCCTCTTCAGTACCGTCACTGGTGACGTTGTCGAAGCCGTACTCCACCCGGCCATCGCTCGCGGTCAGGAAGTTTTCCTCGTTCCGCTGCCCAAGGTCCACCGCTACCGGGTAGGGATCGCCGTCGGCATCCAGAGCACCGTCATCAGTCGTCGGCGTGGTCCGTGCCACGTCTTCGTTTGTCGGTTCCAGCTTCAGGAAACCGCCCTCGGTGTAATTCCGCGTCACGTTGCCCGCAGCGTTAAGGGCGGTGATCTCAACCACCGGCGCCACCGCCCAGTTCAGCGTCTGACCACTGTAAGCGAAAGCGGCCCCCTGGCTGCAATAATCCGCGATTTCGCCGCGTTCAATGACCTGGGTGCTGAAACGGTCCGGATAGACCCGGCCCGACGGCGCACTGCTTCCACCCGGTACCGTCGCTCCAAAATAGGCGCCGGTTGGCGGCGCCGCGCTGATTGTGAACACCCCCACCTCGGAGAGCGCTTGATCGGTCACCGTCTGCTGCGCATCGCTGCTGCGCCCGTGGTCGTAGTCCGTTACGGAAAGCTGGCCTTCCTGGCCATCAGTGGGCGCGACCAGGTCATGGGACAGCTCGATCCCATCGAGTGCAAAATTGGGCGTCGTTGGGTTGCCACTGCAGAGGTTGTCGTTTCCACCGCTCTCCCACCCAACAGCGGTAACGTTCATCGCGAAGCTTTCCCCGGCGACCCGGGCGGCTGGACAGGTGCTATTCCCCTGTTCACACTCGAACCCTGTCTCAACGCAAAGCCCCTGGGGCACACTGACCCAGCCCGCGTCCCCCGGCATCACAAGACCTTCGTCATTATTGTCCGTGGTGCCCTGATAAAGGGCATTCAGATTCATCCGGCCGGCGTCACGGTACCGGACGTTAAGGGAAGCGGTACCGGTATCATCAAAGCTCAACTCAAAGACGTCGGCATCAGATTCGGACTGACCAATTTCATTACCGTTCACATGGACCGGCCTGCTCGCCGGCCGGCCATCCGGTCCGGGGTCGACATACTGCGACCAGAACGACACATCCCGCTGTACATTCGAAAAGGCGGGTACACAGGCATTGGTCTCGTTGTCACGCTCAACAGCCTGGATCGAAATCGGCCCCGACGGCCGGTTAGCGGTCTGGTCCGGAATGCTCATCGCCAGGCCCGATTCCCGAAAGGTCACCTGGCACTGATCCGCGGCCAGTGGTCCACCGCCGGCACGACAGAGGTTGTCCGTAAGGGGGCGCTTGGTCGGGCTGGAGCTCGCAACATCAATGGTTACGTCGTCAGCCGCGGTGCGACGCAGCGGACGTGTGGTGCTTCCACCGTTGATCGTGAATGTATCACCGCCGACCCATCCTGAAGGGGTCATCGTGACGTCCACGGGATCCGTGAACAGCTCACTGCAGTCACTGTTGGCACAGGCGCGGATATCGACCTCCAGTGGTGTACAGGTCAGGGCCACCGCATCAAAAGTCATCTCGAAATGATCGACCTGCTCTCCCACGTCGTTCAGTTCGCGGGCACAGAGCTCGACATTGCCGAGCTCATGGATATTTGTGCTGCCGCCCGTGGAACCGGTCAACGAGAGCAGGAGGTTCTCGGGAACAGGCGCCTGGCCGGTCCCCTGGTCAAGCACATCAAGGGGGCCCACCAGGGTGTTGTAGCCGTTGTCTGTATCCCGTTCGATCGTCACCATCGCCTCGCTGGTATCCAGAGAATCAATGGTGATGCGGTATCGATGCGGTGAAGTAGAGCCAGTAGCATCTACGCCCGGCGACAACTCATCCGTCCCCCCAAGGTACTCGTAACCCTGCGGACCACTGGCGGACCCCCGGAGGGCCACAGCGTTCTCGGTGAACCCAACACCGCCGTTACGCCCTTCGGTCGGGTTGGAGTAATTCCCGAATTCGTCCAGGCCGATCCCCATCCATCCGCCGGCAAAGCCATCACTGCCCGACCCACCAGTGCTGTTGGCATAACCGAGGGATCCGCCGTAACCACCCGGGCTCGGTGATACCGAGGCGTCTGAAAGGACCACCGCCAGCCCATCCGCACCCGAGCCGCCGTAGGCGTAGTAATCAAAGGTGAGACGGACCAGGTTGTCTGCACCCGGTATCTCGCGCTGGATGGTCGCAGCGGTGGCCTGGTTGCCCTCGGCCTCTGTCATGCGCAGTCGACCATTCACTATCCCGGGCGTGAAGTTGCCACTGGAAACTGCAGTAACCCAGTCCGGGCCGAGCTCTGAACGCCCCTGGAAATCATCATTAAGGCAGGTCAGCGGGGTTTCGGAGACCTCTACTGTGATGGTGTCACTACCCTTGACACCATCGCTGAGACAAAATAACCCCAAAAAGGTGTCATTACAGAATTCCGATTGGTACGTGATGGTATAGGTACCCTCAGACGGGAAGGAGTGTGTGCGTTCTATCGGCGAGCGATTGCATGGGCTCGCAAGCGGTTGATCCGGTGTTGGCGCACCGGCATTGGTCCAACGATCTCGCCAGTACTCGACGCCGCCTCGGCAGTTTCTGACCGTCACAGAGAGGTCCAATGTTTCATCGGGTTCAACGGTGATCGGTCCCTCAGCTTGCCCGTTCACTGACAGCACAATGTCGTCAGGCTCACTGCAGTCCGGTGCTGGGTAATTCGAGTATTGAGGAGCATCCACTGAACCGGAAATACATCCGCCGCTGTTCTGAACGCGACCATCCGCTTCCACACTCCCGCTGATCGTCCCCTGGTTATTCTGAACCTGGCCATCGGATTCAATATCCCCGATGATCTGACCCTGGTTATTCTGAACCAAACCTCCAGATTCAATGTCTCCATTGATGGTGCCCCGATTATTCTGGACCAGGCCCCCGGATTCTATGTTGCCGTTGATAGTGCCGTTATTGGTCTCAACACGGTTTTCTGCCTGGACATCCCCTGTGTGAACACTGTCCTGCACGGAGAATTGGCGGGCTCCTTCAATGTCCGCGTTCACGATACTGTTGCCCTGGATCTGTGCATTACCGCCAAGCGAGATCTGTAGATTGGCTGGATCACCTCCCTGGTTGACGGTCGTTCCGTTCTGCACCAGAAAACCGCCATTAATGATCCAATTGACGGTCCCGTTAACAATGACTGTATCGTTCTGAAGCTGAACGGGATTGCAGGAAACAGTGTTGCCGCTACTGTTACAGCCTCCCGGCAACGGGCCGCCCGGCAGGGTATAGGTCGCGGCATTAGCCGGATTCGCTATCAGAAAGAGGGTCGCCATAACTCCAAGAGCTTTGGCGACACGATGAAGCTGCCGCTTGATCCCGTTCATTCCACTCTGACCTCTATCGTGCGGCTGGCTTTTTCCGGTGATGCCCCGCACTCGCCCGTACTGGTTAATGTGGCCAGGGGCCTACCGGAACCATCGTCCACCGATACGCAGTCCACTCTGACGCTGCAGTCCGATAGCCCACCTTGGTCAAAGTCCTGCTCGTAGATATCGTCGGTGCAAGCTGCCGCTGAGACCGGGGCATCCGGGTCGTCTGGCAGCACCCGCGTCATGGCGAGCTGGGCACCGGACTCAGCCGCATAGTAGGCGCGGGTGGACAGGATATCGCGGGCCTCTGCCTCGCCCGTACTCTGCTGGAGTTGGGCAATCGTCGCCACGATCAGGGCCATGACCGTGATCAGGAAAATAGCCAGTGGCAGGCCAGCACCACGCTGGTATTGGCAGGGATCATGCTCAGGGGACATTGCGGACCTGAACCTCCTGGGAAACAGCCAGTGTCTCTTCCGAACCCCCGGACTGCAGGGCAAACTCAAACGTCACCAACCCATTGCGCTGTTGCGTGGGCGGTAAAAACGTAAAGTCCAACGATTCAGGCTGCAGTGGCATGGCAACCACTTCGCGGGTTCCATCCGTTTCGCGGGCGGCACTGCCGTTACGCCCATACCCCTGATAACGGAACAGGTAGCGGGCCTCGGCCCCGTCGCCCTGACAGTAAGTTACGGGCCCTGTAGTGAGCCATAGGCGACGCTGGGGCGAGTGTGCCGTGAACGTGTGGGAACCGGACAGCTTGACCGTTACTTTCCCGCCGCTCGCAGGATCTACATCCGACAGACGGGCCCGCGTAAGCGCCCCATCCGAATAGAGGTCTGCCGGGAACTGGTTCTCTGCATAGGGGTAAACAAAGACATACTCAGCTTCATCTGTTGCCCGGCTGAAGGGCAGTGACTGAAAGGATGAGAGCGTTTCATTCAGCTTCAGGCTGTCTTCACCATCGATGTACGCGGAGCCCGCCCACACCGGAAAGAACTCAATACACTGCCCGCCTTCTCCAGTGCGCACACTCCCCGGCAGGGCGGAGCGCAAACGCCGGCTTAACTTTTCGGAAGCAACACCCGCCGCCATGGCCAGGCGTTGTCGGTTGGCGGTGTCCTGGGCGCCCTGAGTGGAGAACTGGATGAATCGCGCCGAGATACTGGCAATAATGCCAAGTATCACGATCACCATGATCAGTTCCGTGAGCGTGAACCCGCTGACCCGGCGCATCAGAAGTTGCCCTTGTAGGCGGTGAACACCATCTCCGGTCCCTGGGGAGGCGAGACCCTGACATCGATACGCTTGGCATCCTCGCCCACGCCCACCTCCGAGGTAACGCTCACACTGACCTGGTAACCGTCATAGCCTGAGCGGAAATCCCCTGAGACCAATGCCGGAGGTTCATGCTCGATAACGTGATAATCGTCCACGACCCGGTAATTCTCGCGGTCGCTACCGCCATTCGGGCCAACGTCACAGGGCCCATCATAACACGGCGAGCCACCAGCCCCCGTATCCTGATCAAAGCGCCGAACCAGTATTTCATCTAGGTAAGCCTGGCCAATCGCCGTGGTACGGGATTGGTAGAGGGTGTCCGCGCTGCGCCCCACCACCAGGGAGTACCCCCCCAAAACACCAGCCATGGCGACACCGACGATCACGATGGTGATGACCAGCTCGATCAGGGTGACGCCGGATTGTCTGTTTGATGGGCGGGAAGAGCGGGAGTCAACCGTCAACGCAGCGCTCCGGATAAGCAAATCCCAGGGAGGAAATGCAGGCGTAATGGGACGAAGCACCGATGAACGCTATATTGACGTTCTCGCCACCACTTAGATTACCACTCGCCTCGAACGTAAACTTGCGGGTGCCATTGTTGAGTGGCGTACCATCCATGTTGAGGCTGGTGCTGTTCCTTTCAGCAGTACGAGTGCTCGAAACGCTTTTTTCGCTTTTTTCGCAGTGTTCCCTGTCTTCTCTGTCTTCTTTTCTTACAACGAAACGCCACTCGTCCTCGGACTCTTCCACAACCAAGACGATGGTTTTACACGTATTCGCAAGGGCCATCTTCTGGGCCAGCAAGGCAGAGGAAACAAGCTGGTCTCGAGCACTAACAGAGGAGTAGGCGCTGGGAGAGGCGAAGAGTCCCGCTCCCAAAGCACTCAGAACGCCGATAATCACAAGCGTGATCACCAGTTCAATGAGTGTGAACCCGAGTGCATACCGAGCCTTCAAATGGACGGCGTTAACCAACAAGTTCACCACTGACTCCGAATCCGGCCCAGAACCACTACCATCAGACTAGCAGACTGGTCGGCATTTGAATCCAGCTCATGGCCAAACCATGAGGGTCAGCTCAAAGCTGCCCTCAATTATAGTTAGGGAGTCGTACACGTGGAGTTGCTAGTATCCCAGGTCCCAACTTCTGATACGTCAGCCGGGTCATCCGAACCAGTTGAGCCATTAAATGTAAAACAAGGGCTATCAGTTTGAGGGTCTGCAATTGTCACGTTTGCGTCTGGGGAACTGAGCTCTACTTTGTAGTCGCCCAGCTGCGCCGCACCTTCCAATGAGGAAGCCGCCAAATAACCGTTTGTAAGGTCAATGCTTTGTCCCTCCAACGAAAACACATCCGTACCAGTCGTGTCTCCCTCACCAGCCGCAAGTGCCTTGGACCTCACAATGCTAGCGGCGGATTTAACGCTTCCACGTGCGCCCTCGATTGAGGCTGTTTCAGCATCCCCACTCAGATCCGCAAAGCGAGGCAGCGCAAAAGCGGACAGGATGCCGAGAATAACGATCACGATGACCAGTTCGATGAGGGTGAAACCCTGCTGTTGTCTTTGCATGCAGATTACTCCGTTCAGACTTTTCGTTCATTGGTTAGATGTTTTGGCTATCATTATGACTGATTTCACAGTTTTTTCGAGTCAGGGATTGTCTATACTTGTTAAAACCTCCCCTTCGCTAGGGTTGTACTCAATGGCATGGTCGTTCTCACCGCGCTGGTAGCTGTAGCGGCAGCTCTCACCCGACACGCTGGCGGTGTAATCGGTGTCCGCATCCGGGTCAGCGCTGACCGTTGGCGCGTTGGATTGGAGCAGTGCTTTCCAGAGCTCGACACAGCTCTGGGTTGTAATGCTGCCTGGGTTTGTTTCTCCCCCGGTCGAAACCGGCCAGCCCTCGGAGCTGACATCCACATTATCCTTGCCGAACCCTGCCAGATCCTCCACGGCGCCGGAGGCCCCGTTGCTCGTCCATTGCGCCCGGACAAGCACCACTGCGGATGCCAGTGCCCCACCCGCTCCCTCCACGTTCGCGCGGTGCGAGTTCCCGGCCAGTTCCGCAAACCGTGGCATCAATGTGGCGGCCAGAATGGCAATGATGATGATAACCACCACCAGTTCGATCAGCGTGAACCCCTGTTGCCGGCCCTTTACGTTTTCAGGTGATCTTGCGTTCATCCTATCTCCGGTTTCCGCGCCAAACGCATTGGTGGCACCCTACTGTTACCCGATCGCAGCACTGCCCAGGTCCCACACCGGCAGGAATACGCCCAGCGCAAGGATCAGCACCAGTATGGCGACGCCCACCAGCAGTATGGGTTCAATGGATTCCGACAGCCGATTGAGCTGGTAGTCCACTTCTTCATCGTAGAAATCCGCCACGTTGGTGAGCATCTCGTCCACCGAACCGGTCTCCTCCCCCACCGAGATCATCTGCAGGATCAGCGGCGTGAAAAGCCCGCTTTCCCGCGCGGCCCGCAGGAAGCTGTCGCCACGCTCGATGGAGGAGCGCATTTCGTGCAGGTGATGGGCGATCCAGGCGTTGCTGTTGGCATCCGCCACCACCGACAGCGCGCTGGTCACCGGCATGCCCGCTGCCAAGGTTGTGGCAACATTGCGCGAGAAACGGCTCAACGCGATCTGTTCCAGAATCGGGCCAATGATGGGCAGCCGGAGCTTGTAGCGGTCCCACTTGAGGCGTCCCTGTTCCGTGGCAATCCAGCGGTTAACCGCCACGAAGGCAGCCACAATCCCTCCAAGCAGCGCCGGCCACCAGGTGGTCATGAAGTTGGACGTCATGATCAGCACCTGGGTGATGAACGGCAGGTCCGCCCCCAGGCGCTCAAAGGTGGCAACAAACTGCGGAATCACGAAGAAATTGATGATGACCATGGCCGCCGCGAGCGCCACGATCACGAAAATCGGATAGCGCGTGGCCTGCTTGATGCGCCGCCTTGTCTCACGCTCCAGCTCCAAGATGCGCGACAGCCGGTAAAACGCATCATCCAGTTGGCCCGTATTCTCACCCACATGAACCATGGCCACGAACAGCCCTGAGAAAACGCGGTCATTGGCCTGCATGGCGGTGGCCATGGTGGTACCGGTTTCCAGTCGGTCCGCCACGTCATCGAGAGCCTGGCTCAGTGCCCGGGATTTGCTGGTCTCGGCCAGGCCACGCATGACGCGGATAATGGGAATGCCGGCCTTGGTAAGCGCGTACATCTGGCGGCAGAACACGATCAGGTCATCCAGCTTGACCCGGGGCTGTAACAGCTCAATCTGCGCCAGGCGCGCCCCCAGACTAGCGGTATTCTCCGCTTCCGGCTCTACGGAGACGGGCGTAATCCCTCGGCGCTGGAGTTCAGTGGCAATGGCATCCCGTGAGCCGCCCTCGAGCACGCCCTGCTCCAGTACGCCTTTGCTGTTCCGGCCCCGGTACTCGAAACGCATGGTCAGTCTCCCGCCTCATCCGCGAAGCCGCCGCTCAGGGTGGCGGAGACCCGGGCCACCTCGTCGAGGCTGGTGATGCCCTGCTCCGCGTAACGCAGGGCACAATGGTCCAGGCTTTCATAATCCGGCAGGGCTCGCGCTGCCCGTTCAAAGCCACCGTAATCCGCCCGCCGCAGGGCATCCAGCATGCTTTCGCTGAACTCCAGAAGCTCGTGGACACCAATTCGGCCCCGATAGCCGGTGTTGCTGCACTGGTAGCAGCCCTTGCCCACCACAAAACCGTTACTGCCCCTGGGCTCGGGACCGTTGCTGCTAGTATCAGTCGGCATTGGCTCATTCCCCTCCATCAGCTCATCAGAAAGCGTGAGCTCCAGCGAGCCGTCATCGGATCCGGCCTGATCGCCCGACTCGCCACTGGTTGGCGCAGCCGCGTCCGCGGATGGCTCAGAGGTGGTGGACGCCTCCAGTGGCGCATCACCGCGCTCACTGCGGATCCGGTCGATCCAGATCTGCTCCTGATGGGTAGGGGTATAGGGTACGCGGCAGTTGTCACACACCCGCCGCACCAGCCGTTGCGCCAGAACGCCGGCTATGGAGCTGGATACCAGGAAGGGTTCCGCCCCCATATCCAGCAGCCGCATGGCGCTGCTGACAGCGTCGTTGGTGTGCAGGGTGGACAGGACCATGTGGCCAGTCATCGCCGCGCGCAGCCCGATTTCCACTGTCTCCTGATCACGCATCTCGCCCACAAGGATGATGTCCGGGTCCTGGCGAAGGGCGGAACGCAGCACCGACGCAAAAGTGAGCCCGATCTGGCTGCTCACCTGCACCTGAGTGATGCGCGGCAGGCGGTATTCCACCGGGTCCTCCGCCGTGATGATCTTGACCTGGGCCTGATTGAGTTCGGCGAGCGCACCGTAGAGGGTGGTGGTCTTACCGGAACCCGTGGGGCCGGTCACCAGCATCATGCCATGGGGTCGGTGAATGAGCCGGCGGAAGCGGTTCAGGATCCCCGGGGGCATACCGGTGGATTCAAGGTTCAGGATACCCTCTGACTGGTCCAGCAGGCGCATGACCACGGATTCACCATACTGCACCGGCAGCGTGGACATCCGCACATCAATGCTCCGGCCCTTGACGCGGATATTGAAGCGCCCGTCCTGGGGCATGCGCTTCTCGGAGATATTGAGCCCGGCCATCAGCTTAAGACGCAGTACCAGCGCGGAATGGATGCGCTTTTCCTTCATGACCTGCTCCTGGAGCACCCCGTCGATGCGCTGACGGATGCGGATCACGGTCTCGTCCGGCTCAATGTGGACGTCCGAGCTGCGGGCCTGGACGGCGTCCTCGAAAATGGTCTGGAGCAGGCGCACCACCGGCGCTTCGTTCACGTCCGAGTCGTTGCCGAGATCCGCCAGGTCAAAGGCTTCGTCACCGATCTCGTCTTCCAGCTCTTCGGCCAGCGAGGCAATCTCATCGGTCCGCCGATAGACCAGATCCAGGGTGTTGAGGAGTTCACTCTCGCGCACCACGGCCTGCTTCACCGGCTGGCCCAGGAGCCGGGCCAGTTCGTCGTAGGCGAAGATGTCCATGGGGTCGGCCATCCCCACCAGCAGCTCGCCGTTGCGCTCAGCCAACACAATAGCCCGGAATCGCCGTGCCTGGGTCTCGGGGAGTTTTTTCACCAGTTCGTGGTCGAAGTTGTAGTGACGCAACTGAACGAAGGGGATATCCAACTGCTGGGACAGGAAGTTCAGCAGCTGGTCCTCGTCCAGGTACCCCATATCCGTCAGGGTCTTGCCCAGCTTGCGGCCGGTGCGTTTCTGCTCGGCCAGCGCGGCATGCAGCTGATCCTCGGTGATGACGTTGTTTTCTACAAGGAGATCGCCGATGCGGACCTTGCGACGTGTTTCAGAAGCCATGCGTTACCCCTGCTTCTCAGCCAGCCGCTGTTCAATGTACCGGCGCAGCGGCGGCGCCAGATCCGGCAGTGACAAGGCCCGCGCGTAAGCGGCCCGGGCCTTTTGATCCCGCCCCCTGCTTTCCATGGCAATACCCAGCCCGGCCCACCAACGGGCATTGCCATCATCTGTCTCGATCAGTGCCGCCCATTGCTCAGCGGCGGCCTGATGGTCGCCGGTCTGCTGGTACAGTGCTGCCATCATGCTGTGGTAGGACGGCATGCTTCCCGGTCCCGGGGGATCGGACACCAGCCATTCCAGGGCACTCGCTTTGCCTTCTTGCGCCAGGGCCACGCGGGCCCTGAGCAACCGCAGCTGCGGATTCATTGCCACCGCCTGCTCCGGGAGCCACGCCAGCGCCCTGGACGGCGCTCCACGCGCCAGTGCGTTCCGGGCCATGACGGCGCGCGCCCTGGGGGCCTCAGCTCCCTGCTCGAGCCGTTCGCTCAGCCGCTCTTCAGCTTCCGCCAGACGCCCATCGGCAAGCAGCGCTTCAAGCTTGCTGGCCAGGCGACGGTCCTTTTCGGCCGGGGTCAGCTCGCGTACGTTCGGCTTTGCGGCCGCGGAACCGGCGTCCGTCTCGGATGCCGCAACCGGCGCCGTTTCGCCAACCGGCTCCGGGGCCTGAACCGCCTCGCTTGCCCCGGCGGCCTCGGGCTGGGGCTCTGGTTCTGGGTCTGCCTCTGCGCTGGCATCGTCGGTCGCCACGGCCGTGCCCTGAGTATTGTCGGCTTTCGGCACTTGAGCCACAGGCGCAACGGACTCTTCCGTCTCCTCTGGGCCGCTATTAGCACCCCGTTCAGGATTCTCAGAGGGGCGGGGCTCGGCGCTCCCGGCGGTTGCTTTCGGCTCGCCCTCAGCCGGATCCCGGATAACGGGGCGAACCACTGGCACCGGTTCAGGCTCCATGGAGGCAACAGTCGACTTTGCCGGCTGGGAGCCACCGCTTCCCAACCACCAGATTCCGCCGCCAGCGGCTACAGCCAACAGCAGGGCGGCCCCGCCCAGTACCAGGCGCCAGCGCGGGCCGGACTGGCCACTCGCCGCGCTCAGGCCGGCGGGAATCGACTCCTTGTGGTTTCCGTCATTGCTTTGCCGTTTTTCCAGATCCCTTAGGGCGTCATTGAGCAGGCTCATACCAGCCCTCCGAGAACGCCGGGGCGACGCACCACGCTGTCCGTATCCTGGATGGCCTGGCGCACATGCCGGCTGGTGATTTCCCGCTCCCCGCGCCCGTAGGCCGCGATCAGTGCCTTATGGGCCAGTATATTGATCAGCCTTGGGGTACCACCGGAGGCCCGGCTGATCAGCCGCACGGCCGCGGGCCGGAAAAGCCGACCTCCGTTCCAGCCCGCCTGGATCAAGCGGTGCTGGAGGTAGGCGCCAACCGCCTCTGGCGCCAGGGTTTCCAGCCGGTGCTGGAACGTAATCCGCTGACTGAGCTGGCGCAGTTCGGGCCGGGCCAGCAGCTCATCCAGCTCCGGCTGGCCGAACAGCACCACCTGCAGCAACTTGCGGCTTTCGGTTTCCAGGTTCGTGAGAAGGCGCAGCGCCTCCAGGGTTGCAACCGGCATGGCCTGGGCTTCGTCTATCACAAGGACAACCGCATCCCCGGCAGCCGCGTTGTCAATCAGGTGGGTCTGAAGGGCCGAGAGCGCCCTGTGGGTATTGCTGGCATCGTTCAGGGTCACGCCCAGCTCATCCGCCAGAGCTTCGATCAGCTCGGTGGGCCCAAGCTGGGGATTGGGTATGTAAGCAGTGGTCAGCTCACCCTCAAGGGTATTAAGCAGAAGGCGGCACAGCAGCGTCTTGCCGGTCCCGACTTCGCCGGAGACCTTGATGAAGCCCTCCTTCTGGCGCAACGCCACCAGCAGCAGTTCCAGCGCCTGCCCGTGACTGGGCGCGCGCAGGAAGTAGCGCGTGTTGGGCGTAAGAGAAAAAGGGGCATCCCGAAGGCCGAAAAACGCCTCGTACATGCTACCTCTCGCGCTCAGCACCGGGGGCCGGCTTGGGCCGGGGCGATTCGGTGGATTCCATGATGCGGCGCAGATCACGGATCCGCTGGCGGCTGTCTTCCACATCTTTGCCGTAGCGGCCGGTGTTGGCAATCATCGGTTTAAGCAGGATGACCAGCTCGCTTTTACTGGCGTCGTAATCCCGTTGGGTGAACAACTCGCCGAGCACGGGAATATCACTGAAAAAGGGCACCGCAGACCGGGTTTCCTCGGTACGGTCCTGGATCAGTCCACCAATGACCACAATCTGGCCACTGCGCGCCCGTACCACACTGTCTGTTTCGCGCACCGTGCTGAACGCCAGCGGCAGCGTCACATCACGGTCCCCAATGGTAATGAGCTTTTCCTGATCCTCCACTTCCGACACCGACGGATGCACATGCAGAGTCACTACATCCTGATCACTGATCTGGGGGGTGACGTCCAGGGATATACCGGAAAAGAACGGGGTCAGGTCGACGGACGTTGATCGCGAGTTACTGGTGCCCGTCCCGCCGCCTGTGTCATCTTCAAAATCGAGATCCGTGACAAAAAACTCGTCGCTGCCAACCTTGATCACGGCCTTCTCGTTGTTGACCGTGGAAATCCGTGGACTGGACAGCACCTGGACATTGCCCTGGCTGCCAAGCAACTGGATGAGGCTGTCAAACCCCTGAACATCAAGCGCTGTGGAAAACACACCGCCACCCTGGGTAGTGGCGCCGATGCTGCTGAGGCTGCCCTCAATCGTCCCACTACCAACCTCGTCCACGGCATTCCAGTTGATGCCCTGCTGGTATTGCTCATTCAGCTCAACCTCCAGAATACGCGCCTCCAGAATCACCTGGCGCTTGGAGATCAGCTGCATACGGCGCAGGTATTCCTCCACCGTCTTCAGCGCATCCGGGCGGGCGTGCACCACCACAACCCCGGTGCCCGGGTTGGTGATCACACGCTGGCCTTTATCCTTTGCAACCATGAGCTCCAGCGAGTCACTGAGATCCTGCCAGAAATGGGATTCCGAGGTGGTCGTGATCCGGGTCCCGACCACTGCCCCTTCATTATTGCCGTTACCACTGTCTCCGGAGCCTGAATCGCTGTTGCCGCCGTCAGTGACCTGCCCCGAACGGACCTGCGTTTCCGAGTTACCGCTGCGTTTAATGTCCAGATAATCCACCTGGAATATACGGGTTCTGAGCCCGGCCGGGCGCACACGGTAGATGCGCCCTTCGCGACTCACTTCATACCCGTAAAGGTCGGAGACCACGTCCATGACCTCCTGAAGCGTCACCTGGGTCAGGTCCAGCGTGATCGAGCCCTCAACCGCCGGGTCCACCACCACATTATAGGAGGTTCCATCCACCAGGCTCTGGAAGAAGGCAGGCGCTGCCAATCCCTGGGCATTCACGTTGAAACGTTCCTGCTCACTGGCCCCGGACGCACCACCGCCGCCGAAATCCGGCATAAGGGCCCCAGTAACTGCTTCGGGAGCCTGGCCCTGCTCAGGCTCATCCTGCCCAGCGTCATCCTCCGCCAGTTCCTGCTCGATCCGCTTGGTGGTTTCCGTGGACGTCGCCTGCTCGGTCTGCAGCAGCGGGTTGCCGGCACAACCGGCCATAAGCAGGCCCAGTATGACCGGGGTCAGGAATGGAAGGAAACGCTCTCGCATAACGGTTAACCTGTTACTGGCGCCGGATTGACGGCGCACTATCGAGTTCAAGTGTGTATTGCTGACCGTCCACCTCAATCAGCACACGATCCACGCCAATGCGCACGAGAGTGGCGTCGCCAAGTTGCCCCCCCGTCGCAAGGACGGTGCCGTTGATAACGGCGCGCCGGCGTTGGTCCCCTATCAGGACGGAATCCAGCCGGAAGCCACTCTCCGGCGAGGCACTGCCTGACGCCGTCGAGACCGAGGGAGGGCGCGTGGGGTCGGGCAGCGAGGCCCCGTTGTCCGCACCGCAGGCCAGCGGCAGGATCACCAGAAGGCTTATCATGAGTCCGCACCTGCCCCGCTCAGACACCCAGCCACTCCTTATGCAGACTCAGTGTATGCAACCGGATCCGTACCCGGGCCTTCGGCCACTGCTGAGCCTCATAGTCCAGCTTCCGCCATCCCAGACGTTCATCCATGCCCTCGAGCTCCCGCAGATACGCCAGCACATCATGAAAGCCCCCGCTGACGATGACTTCCACCGGATGCGCGTAAAGGCTGGGTTGCTGTTCGTCTTGCGGCTCCGGATCGTCCCCGTCCACCATCACCGGCTCCGGTGGCAGGTGGGAAACACGTTCCAGTGCTACGCCTTCGTGCCGGGCGAGCATCCGGCGTAATAACGCCACCATCTCCGGTGGACTGATCAATCCGGTGGTCAATTCCTCCAGCTGCTGGTCATACCGTTCAAGCCGCTGCTGGAGCTGCCCGATGCGCTTGCGCAAGGGGGCGTTGGGGTCCACTTCCAGTTCCTGGCTCAGCGTCTCTTGCTGGCGTGACAGGCCCTCCAGTGATTGCCGCGTACTCTCGGTTCGCTCCAGAACCCGGCTGTGCGTCTGCATCACGGGCGTCACCCAAAGCTGCCAGCCGCCCAGCCCCAGAACAGCGGCCATTGCCACCACCATCAGAACCCGTTCGCGGCGCGCCCTCGCAAGGAAGGCGTCCGAAAGCGCCTGCCAGCGCTGCTGAAAGCGCCCCTTCATTCGTCCTCCTCTGGCGCATCACGGGTCGAGGCCACTTCAAAACGCAGGGGGGCATCCCCCTCCGGACGCTCAATATTGAAACGGGCAAAGCGGCGTCCGGCAAACACGGGCTCATCCTGTAACCGCTGCAGATATTCCGGCACGTTCTGGCCGTCACGGGTACGACCGACCACCCCGAGACGATCACGCATCAGGTCCACCCGGATCCGTGTGAGCCAGAGCCCTTCCAGCGTCTGACGCGCCAGCCCTTCCAGGTAGGGCGAAAACCCCTCGCTGTTGGCCTGGGCAACCGAGTCCGCCCGTTCCACAAGGCGACGCCGGTCCTGAACCCGCTGCTCCAGCCTCGCAATCTGTTGCTCAAGGGCGGGATCCTTCTGCCGCGCCTCCACCTGCTCCTGAAGCGCCTCCACCGCCTCCTGCTTCTGGGTCTCACGTCGTTCAAGGTCGCTAAGGCGGGCTTGCGCGCCAGCCAGGTGGTACCGCAAAACGCCGCCGGTTGCGGCAATCACCAGCAACACGGCCGCCACCAGCACCAACGCCAGCCTCAGCGTCAGCCATTCCCGGGAGGGCCGGAAGGCGTCTGTATAAAGGTTGACGGACTGCCTCATGGCGTCCCCTCAATCGCCGCCAGCAAGGTCGCTGCGGCCAATCCGGAACCCGGCTCAGGGCTGACGCCGAAAAGCAGGCTTTCCCAGTCCAGGTCGACCACCTCGGCCGTGACCTGGGAATTGAGCATCCCGGCCAATGGCAATGACTCCGGGTGACCAGCCAATTGCACTCTGGAGGGCGGGATCTGACGAAGCTGGCTTTCGTAATAGTCCAGTGAACGCTGAACCTCCAGCGCCAGATCCTGGACCGTCTGCTCTTGGGTAGCGGCATCCCGAAGCCGGGTCTGGGGAATATCCAGCCGGCGCGCCATGTAAAGCACCTCGCCCCGGCAGAAAACGACGTAACCCGTTGCCTCACCGAGATAGACCATGGCCGCGCCCCGCCCTTCTTCATCAGTCCGGGCCAGCAGATTGCGCAGTGCCAGTTCCGCCACCTCAATGCATTCCAGTTCCAGCCCGGCGGCGTGAACGGTGTCCACGGTGCGTTGGATGTCATCCTGATGGGCGCAAACTGCATTAATGAGCGCCCCCCGGCCCCGGGAGGCATCGTCAGGAAAAGGGAAGGTATCAATAACCGCTTCGCTGGCGGGATAGTCGAGCAGGTCGCCAAGCTTCCAGCGAACCGCGTCCGTCAGTTCACCGGGCTCCACGTTCGGACGCTCGGCCTGGAAGATCTGGTATTGGCCCTGGCCCAGCACCACCCTGGTTCGGGCCCCTTCCAGGCCTTGCTCGTTCACCAGCGTTGCCAGTGTCCCCTGCGGGCCAGCGGAACCGGTCTTTAGCGCCCCCTCAGCTCCCCAGCTTGCCCAGTGGATGGCGTCATCCGTTAATTCCAGCCCCAGATGAAGCGACGGGCGGCGCTTGAGCAATAGCTTTCGGAAGGATGGGAGTGTCAGCAAGTCAACCGTCTGCGTTTTCCGGACATTCAGCACCGTTGAGTCAGTGTGCTCTGAGAATGCCCGGATTATAGTTCAGGACTCAAACAGATTCACGCTGTTCAGCCATCTATCGGTCAGTTTTGACAAAATGCTGACACTCACCCACGGAACCCCCTCCTAGAAGGGGATATCGTCATCAAAGTCATCAACCGGATCGGGCATGCCAGTGCCCTGACTCTGGTCGCCTCCCTGGGGCGCATAACCGCCCCCCTGGGGCGCGTTTCCCTGGGCAGCAGCAGGGGCGCCACCACCCATGCCGGCATTGTCGCCACTACGGCTGTCCAGCATCTGCATCTGGCCGTTGATGTCGACAATGATCTCGGTGGTATAGCGGTCCTGACCGTTCTGATCCTGCCATTTGTTGGTCTGGAGCTTGCCTTCAATGTAGACCTTGGAGCCCTTGCGCAGGTACTGGCCCGCAATCTCCGCAATCTTGCCGAACATGACGATCCGGTGCCATTCCGTTTTTGGCACCATCTGCCCAGTGTTGCGGTCCTTGTAGCTCTCGTCCGTCGCCAGCCGGAGATTGGTTACCGGGTTACCGTTGGCGGTATACCGCGTTTCAGGGTCCGCTCCCAGGTTGCCGATCAGAATGACCTTGTTTACGCCTCTCGCCATGTTCCGCTCCTGTTCCTTTCTCGTTATTCGCTGTTATGCGTTTACGGGAACCGTCCCGTGGCTTCCCTTGTCAGGCCTGTCGCGCCACAAAAGGCAAACGCCACAGGGCCTCTTCACTGAAGTACTGGCGATCCACCTTGAGCCAGGCCTCGCTGCTGGCGGCCAGTACGACGGCATCGTCCACGCCGGGTATCGCCATAAACGCTTCCCGCATGGCCCGCGGATCTTGCTGATGCTGCTCGTTGAGCCGAAGCGCCAGACTGGTGGCGTAACGGGGCGGCGCCATGGTGAGAACCAGAAGCAGCCAAACGGCAACGGCCAGCAGGACGAGAACAATAACACCGCTGGCACCAGCGAAACCAGAGAGCCAGCCCCCTAGCGTACCGCCCACAAACGAGCCCATGAACTGGCTGGTGGAATAAACCCCCATGGCCGAGCCCTTACCCGCTGCCGGGGCTTCCTTGCTGATCAACGACGGCAGAAGGGCCTCAAGCAGATTAAAGCCCATGAAGAAAATGAACAGCACCGCCCAGAACCCGGCCACCCGCTGCCAACCAACGCCCATCAGAGCCACGGCCACACCCAGCAAAGCCACCGCCACCGACATCACCTGTTTGAGGCGACGCTTTTTCTCACCAATGATCAGCAACGGCAACATAGCCACAAAGCCTGTCCCCATGACTGACAGGTAGACCCACCAGTGCTGACTTGTCGCCAGCCCCAGGTCTTCCAGCGTCAGTGGCACAATCAGGAAGATGGCGGTCAGCGCCATGTGCAGCACAAAGATGCCTGCATCCAGGCGCAGCAGCCGCCCCGATGTCAGTACCTGGCGGAGCTGATCCCGGGCTGGCAGCGCATCCGGCTGATGGGAGCGGATCTCGGGGCTCGGCACAATGGTCGCTACAAGCACCATACCGATGCCGGCCAGCACCGCTGTCAGCAGGAATATCCCGGTGAGACCATAGGCTTCCCCCACCATCGGCCCCAACACCAGTGACAGCGCAAAAGCCAGCCCAATGGACAGGCCGATGGTTGCCATGCCCTTGGTTCGGTTCTCTTCCCGGGTCAGGTCACTGGCCAGGGCCATGAGCACACTCGCAATAGCGCCCGATCCCTGGAGGATGCGTCCGGCAATCACCCCGTGGATGGAGTCCGACCAGCCCGCCAGAAGGCTCCCGGCTGCAAACAACAGCAGCCCCAGCTGGATCAGAGGCTTGCGCCCGAAACGATCAGACAGCATGCCGAACGGGATCTGCAGCAGTGCCTGGGACAGCCCATAGGCGCCCAACGCCACACCCAACAGCGCTGGGGTGGCACCCTGCAGATCCCGCCCGAGCAGCACAAATACCGGCAGGATCATGAACAGCCCCAGCATACGGGAGCCGTAGACCATTGCCAGCGCGGTTATGGCTCGTTTTTCAGTGGCGTTCATTCAGGCCCCTCCGCAAAAGCGGTGCCATCTTAGCACAGCGTCGCCGGGCAGCTCATGGACCCATGAACAATCCATCTATAACGGCGTACCCGTAAGCCCTATAATGATCGTTTTGCCCAGACCATGGAGCAGCATGAACCACATCCGAATCCGGGGTGCTCGCACCCACAATCTGGCGTCGGTGGACCTTGATATTCCCAGAAACGAGCTGGTGGTGGTCACGGGGCTCTCTGGCTCCGGAAAATCCTCACTGGCGTTCGACACGCTCTACGCAGAGGGGCAGCGGCGGTACGTGGAATCGCTCTCCACCTACGCACGCCAGTTCCTGTCCATGATGGAGAAGCCGGATGTGGACCATATCGAGGGCCTCTCTCCGGCGATATCGATTGAGCAGAAGTCCACCTCCCACAACCCGCGCTCCACGGTGGGAACCATTACGGAAATCCACGACTACCTGCGACTGCTGTTTGCGCGTGCCGGCGAACCGCGCTGCCCAGTGCACGATGAACCGCTGGCGGCCCAGACGGTGAGCCAGATGGTTGACCAGGTCCTGACCCTGCCGGAAGGCAGCCGCATGATGATCCTCGCACCGTTGATCAGCGAGCGTAAGGGCGAACACCTGCAGGTCTTGGACGAGATGCGCAGCCAGGGCTTCATCCGGCTGCGTATTGATGGCCATGTGTACGACATCGATAACCTGCCGTCGCTGGACCCGAAACGCAAGCACAGCATTGAGGTGGTCGTGGACCGGTTCCGGATTCGCGAGGGCCTGCAGCAGCGCCTTGCCGAATCCTTCGAGACCGCGCTGGGCCTGGCGGATGATGCTGCACGCGTTGCGTCTATGGACGACGACGGTCCCTCGGAACTGGTATTCTCCGCTCGTCACGCCTGCCCACAGTGCCGTTATTCGATCAGCGCCCCCGAACCCCGAACCTTCTCCTTCAACAACCCAGCGGGCGCCTGCCCCACTTGCGACGGGCTCGGGCTGGACCAGTTCTTCGATCCAGAGCGTTTGATCCGCAACCCCGAGCTCACCCTGGCGGAAGGGGCGATCCGGGGCTGGGATCGGCGCTCGGTTTACTACTTCCAGATGCTGGAAAGTGTAGCAAGCCATTACGGCTGCGACCTGGATACGCCCTGGGAACAGCTTCCGGATTGGTTCCAGCGCATTGTGCTTCACGGAACCGGGGAGGAGCCGATCACTTTCCGCTACGTGAACTCCCGGGGAGAGGCGGTAGACCGTGACCACCCCTTTGAAGGCGTTATCCCCAACCTGGAACGGCGTTATCGTGAGACCGATTCCCAGACGGTACGGGATGAAATGGCTCGCTCCCTCAACTCCAGACCCTGCCCCGATTGCCACGGATCACGCCTCAATGAGGTAGCCCGGCACGTATTCATCGGGGACTGGACCCTGCCGGCCATGGCCCGCCTTTCGATCGCCCACGCCCTGGAAAGCGCCCACGCCATCACGCTGCCGGGCTGGCGTGGACAGATTGCCGAGACCATTCTCAACGAAATCCGCAAGCGCCTGGAGTTCCTCGTCGACGTCGGCCTGAGTTACCTGACCCTGGAACGCAGCGCCGACACACTGTCTGGCGGCGAAGCCCAACGAATCCGCCTGGCCAGCCAGATCGGAGCGGGACTGGTTGGGGTGATGTACATACTCGATGAACCCTCAATCGGGCTCCACCAGCGGGACAACGACCGGCTTCTCAACACCCTCAAGCGACTGCGCGACATGGGCAACACCGTCATCGTGGTGGAACACGACGAGGACGCCATCCGCGCTGCGGACCACATCGTGGACATCGGCCCGGGCGCGGGTATTCACGGAGGCCGGATCATCGCCGAGGGCACGGCCGAGGCCATCGCCGCCGAGCCTGAGTCGATCACTGGCCAATACCTCACCGGTCAGCGCCGGATACCGATCCCGGAACCACGCCACAGCCCAGGGGATCGCTGGATTACCCTGAAAGGCGCCACGGGGCATAACCTACAAGGCGACCAGGTGAGCATTCCCATTGGCCTGATGACCTGCGTGACCGGGGTTTCAGGTTCCGGCAAGTCCACCCTCATTAACAGCACCCTCTATCCTGCCGCCGCGCGTCAGCTCAACAATGCCACAAGCTTGCCCCCGGAACCCCACGATGCCATAGAGGGGCTGGACGCGCTTGATCGCGTTATTGATATCGACCAGAGCCCGATCGGCCGCACACCACGATCCAACCCAGCCACCTATACCGGCCTGTTCACCCCCATCCGCGAGTTGTTTGCAGGCACCCAAGAGGCTCGATCCCGTGGTTATAAACCCGGACGGTTCAGCTTCAACGTTAAAGGGGGGCGCTGCGAAGCCTGCCAGGGCGACGGCGAGATCAAGGTGGAAATGCACTTTCTACCCGACATCTATGTTCCCTGCGATGTCTGTCAGGGTCAGCGTTACAACCGCGAAACCCTTGAGATTACCTATAAGGGAAAGACCATTCACGATGTGCTTTCCATGACCATTGAAGAGGCCCGCGATTTCTTCGACTCGGTCCCCTTCCTGGCCCGCCGGCTCCAAACCCTCATGGAGGTGGGCCTCTCCTACGTCAAACTCGGCCAGAACGCGGTTACCCTATCGGGCGGCGAGGCGCAGCGCGTCAAACTGGCCCGGGAGCTCTCCAAGCGGGATACCGGCAACACCCTCTATATCCTGGACGAGCCAACGACCGGCCTGCACTTCCAGGATATCCAGCAACTTCTGGATGTACTCCATGCCTTACGAGACCATGGCAACACGGTCATCGTGATCGAACACAATATCGATGTGATCAAAACCGCCGATTGGCTCGTTGACCTGGGCCCGGAAGGGGGCGATGGCGGCGGCCGTCTTGTTGCCCAGGGCCTACCGGAAACTGTAGCGACCGTCAGAGACTCCCACACCGGCCAATACCTAGCTCCCATTCTGGGGATCGCCAACGCATAAAAAAGCCGGACCCCAGGGTCCGGCTCTTCTCTCAGGTGCTGCCTGGTAATCAGGCCAGCATGCGGGACTCAGTCCTCGTCATCATCCTCATCGTCTTCCACGTACTCGACGACCGGACGACCAATGACCTCCACATAGGCCATGGGCGCATTGTCACCGGCCCTCAGGCCGCACTTGAGAATCCGAAGATAACCACCGGGACGATTTTCAAACCGGGGGCCCAGCTCTTCAAACAGCTTGGTCACGGCCTCGTCATTACGCAGGCGAGCGAAAGCCTGACGACGGTTCGCAACCGAGTCCTCCTTGGCGAGCGTAATCAGAGGCTCTGCCACCTGGCGAAGCTCCTTCGCCTTCGGCAGCGTCGTCTTGATCAGCTCATGTTCGACCAGCGACGCGGTCATGTTCCGATACATGGCCTTCCGGTGCGAACTGTTGCGGTTTAATTTACGACCATTCTTACGATGACGCATTGCTCTAATTCCTTAAATCAAAATCAGCGATACAGCGATCAGCCACCAAGGACCCGGTCATCACCGCGCAGGCTCGCCGGCGGCCAGTTTTCAAGCCGCATACCCAACGACAGGCCACGGGAGGCCAGCACGTCCTTGATCTCGGTCAGCGATTTCTTGCCGAGATTGGGCGTCTTCAGCAGTTCCACTTCCGTGCGCTGGATCAGATCGCCAATGTAGTAGATGTTCTCCGCCTTCAGGCAGTTGGCCGAGCGAACGGTCAGCTCAAGATCATCAACCGGACGCAGCAGAATCGGGTCCACTTCCTCTTCGTCCTGCGACTCCTCCGGTTCTTTCTCCTGATCCAGATCCACAAAAACCGCCAGCTGTTGCTGCAGGATTGTGGCGGCACGCCGGATCGCTTCTTCCGGATCAATGGTGCCATTGGTATCCAGGTCGATGATCAGCTTGTCCAGGTCGGTCCGCTGTTCAACACGGGCACTTTCAACCATATAGGACACACGCCGGATGGGGCTGAAGGTCGCATCAATCTGAAGCCGACCAATCGCCCGGCTTTCCTCATCCTGCTCGCGCTGATCCGCCGGCTCATACCCACGACCGGCATTCACCGTAAGCTTCATATTGAGCTCGCCACCCTGAGACAGGTGGCAGATCACCAGCTCCGGATTAACAATCTCAACGTCATGGTCAAGCTGGATATCCGCTGCGGTTACCGGCCCCTCTTCATTCTTATAGAGAGAGAGCTCAGCCTGATCGCGACCATTGAGCTTGACGGCCAGCCCCTTAAGGTTGAGAAGGATCTCAATGACGTCCTCCTGGACCCCCTCAATCGCACTGTACTCGTGCAGCACTCCATCGATCTGCGCTTCTGTTACCGCGCTGCCGGGCATGGAGGACAGCAGAATGCGCCGCAGAGCATTACCCAGCGTGTGGCCGAAGCCTCGTTCCAGAGGCTCCAGAACCACGCGGGCGTGGGTTTGGGTCTGCTCCTCAACGTTGATACTGCGAGGAGTCAGAAATTCGGTAGCTGAACGCTGCATTGGACGCCCCTATTTCGCTATGCGTTACTTGGAGTAAAGCTCGACGATCAAGCTCTCGTTGATGTCCGCAGACATGTCGCTGCGCTCCGGACGGGAACGGAAGGTCCCCACGAGCTTGTTGGCGTCAACGTCGACCCACTCGATCGAGGCACGGCTGTTCGCCAAGTCCAACGCATTGCGGATACGGAGCTGGTTCTGCGCTTTCTCACGTACGCGGATTTCATCGCCCGGCTGCACCTGGTAGGACGCCACATTGACGGTGCGGCCATTCACCTGCAGCGCCTTATGGGAAACCAGTTGCCGTGCTTCGGCACGCGTAGCGCCAAAGCCCATCCGATAAACGACGTTATCCAAGCGGCATTCCAGCAGCTGAAGCAGGTTTTCGCCGGTTGAACCCTTGCGACGAGCTGCTTCCTGATAATAGTTCCGGAATTGCTTCTCGAGTACACCGTACATACGGCGCACTTTTTGTTTCTCCCGAAGCTGGGTCCCGTATTCGGAAACACGGGTACGCCGTGCGCCATGCTGACCCGGCGCCTGATCGACATTGCACTTGCTCTCAAGCGCCCGGACCCCGCTCTTCAGGAAAAGATCTGTCCCCTCGCGGCGAGACAGTTTACATTTCGGACCAATGTAACGTGCCATAAATCGCTGTCTCCTTGATTACACGCGGCGCTTTTTCGGCGGACGACAGCCATTGTGCGGGATGGGTGTCGCGTCCTCGATGTTGGTGATCTTGAAACCTACCGCATTGAGAGCGCGCACTGCAGACTCCCGGCCGGGTCCGGGACCCTTGACCATTACGTCCAGGTTTTTAAGACCGTATTCAGCGGCCGCGTTACCGGCCCTTTCAGCTGCTACCTGCGCAGCAAAAGGTGTACTCTTTCGTGAACCGCGGAATCCGGAGCCACCAGCAGTCGCCCAGGAAAGGACGTTGCCCTGGCGGTCGGACAGGGTCACGATGGTGTTGTTGAACGACGCGTGAATGTGCGCCATGCCGTCAACAACTGACTTTTTCACCTTTTTACGGGTACGTGTACCTGGCTTTGCCATTTTTACCTACCTGTTATTTACGAATCGGTTTACGGGGTCCCTTACGGGTCCGCGCATTGGTCTTGGTCCGTTGACCACGAACCGGCAGACCATGACGATGCCGCAGGCCGCGGTAGCAGCCCAGATCCCGCAACCGCTTGATGTTCATCTGAACCTCACGACGCAGGTCACCCTCGACAGACAGCTTGCCGACTTCCGAGCGCAGGTTATCCACCTGTTCATCGGTCAGTTCGGCAACCTTGGTGTTGCGGGGGATGCCTGTTGCGTCGCAAAGCTGACCTGCCGTGGTATGGCCGATCCCGAAGATATAGGTCAACGAAACCGCGGCATGTTTATTCAAGGGTATGTTGACACCGGCTATACGTGCCATTCACTTCACTCCGCATTCAAAGCTTTGCTGTTTACGTTACCGTCACAAAAGGTGCGGAATGATAGCGCCTGAATCGGCAGATATCAACAACCGCCCCTAAAGCCGCCTCAACCCTGGCGCTGCTTGTGACGGGGCTCGGTGCAAATGACCCGGACTGAGCCATTGCGACGAATGATTTTGCAGTTTCGGCAGATCTTTTTTACCGATGCACGTACTTTCATTTCAGTCTCCCGTTAATCAGCGGAACATGCCGCTGCGTCCGTAATTCTTGAGGTTGGACTTCTTCATCACGGATTCATACTGGTGCGACATCAGATGCGACTGAACCTGTGACATGAAATCCATGACCACCACCACAACAATCAGCAGTGACGTGCCCCCGAGGTAGAACGGCACGTTACCGAATACCGTCAGAAACTGGGGCATGATGGACACCGCTGCGATGTACAGCGCCCCAAAGATCGTCAACCGGGTCAGCACACCGTCAATATACTTCGCAGTCTGCTCACCAGGCCGGATTCCCGGGATGAAGGCACCCGACTTCTTGAGGTTGTCCGCTACTTCCCTGGGGTTGTACATCAATGCTGTGTAGAAGAAGCAGAAGAAAATCACTGCGGCTGCAAACAACAGGATGTACAGCGGCTGGTTCGGCCCGAGGATCTGGGACAGCTCACCGAGCCATTCCATACCTTCCGATTGCCCGAACCACTGCCCCAGCGACGCCGGGAACAACAGAATCGACGACGCGAAAATCGCAGGAATCACACCGGCCATATTGACCTTCAACGGCAGGTGGCTCTGCTGCTGGGCATAAACCCGACGACCCTGCTGGCGCTTCGCGTAATTCACCGTTATCCGGCGCTGCCCGCGCTCCATGAAAACAATGAACCCGATAACGGCAATGGCCATAATGCCAACGCCGAATACCAACAGAAGGCTCATTTCGCCACTGCGCGCTTGCTCCAGTGTCTGCCCAATGGCACCCGGAAGACCAGCAACGATGCCCGAGAAGATCAGCAGTGAGATGCCATTGCCGATGCCCCGCTCGGTGATCTGCTCCCCAAGCCACATCAGGAACACGGCGCCGCAGACGAAGGAGACAACTGCCACGAAATAGAAATCAAGGCCGGTGGAGAAAGTCACCCCCTGGGACGCGAGCCCCACGGAAATGCCCAGCCCCTGCACGAAAGCCAGCCCTACGGTCCCGTATCGGGTGTACTGACTGATCTTCTTGCGCCCGGACTCGCCTTCCTTCTTGAGCTGTTCCAGCTGCGGACTCACCGCTGTCATGAGCTGCATGATAATCGCGGCTGAGATATAAGGCATAATGCCCAGAGCCAGGATACTCATGCGTTCAAGCGCACCCCCCGAAAACATGTTGAACATGCCGAGGATGGTACCCTGCTGCTGTTCAAACAGTGCCGCCAACCGATCCGGGTTGATGCCCGGAACCGGGATGTGCGCGCCGATCCGGTAAACCAGGATTGCGATCACAACGAACTTGAGCCTGGAGTAGAGCTCCGAAAGGCCCTGTCCCTTGGCGGATGCCGGTCCCTGTTTAGCCATTTAGCCCTCGATTCAGTCTTCGACTTTACCGCCTGCGGCAGCAATCGCTTCACGAGCACCTTTTGTCACCCGCAAGCCTTTCACAGTGACAGCGCGGGACAGCTTACCGGAAGCGATCACCTTCGCCTCGCGCACGTCATGCCGGACTACGTCCGCCTTCTTCAGTGCGTCCAGATCCGCAACATCCCCATCAACCTTTGCCAGCTCGTGCAGACGGATTTCCGCCTCCCAGCGCTGCTGACGGGATGTGAAACCGAACTTCGGCAGACGCCCAGCCATGGGCTGCTGACCACCCTCAAAACCGGGGCGGATGCTGCCGCCGGACCGGGATTTCTGGCCAGCATGGCCACGACCACCGGTCTTGCCCAGACCGCTGCCGATGCCACGACCGACACGCTTACGGTCTGCCTTGGAGCCTTCGCCGGGACGGAGTTCATTCAGTTGCATCTTACTGTTCCTCTACCCGAACCATGTAATTGACACGGTTGATCATCCCGCGAATCGCGGGCGTGTCCTCTACTTCCACCGTGTGGTGGAGACGGCGCAGACCCAGACCACGGACACACAAGCGATGATTCTTCTGTGCGCCGATGGGGCTGCGGGTCAGTGTGACCTTGATCGTCTTGTTAGCCATAACGTCAATCCAGGATCTCTTCCACGGTTTTGCCACGCTTGGCCGCCACTTCTTCCGGAGACCGCATGGCCTTCAGCCCCTCAACGGTAGCACGAACCACGTTGATCGGGTTGGTCGACCCATAACACTTTGCCAGGACGTTGTGCACGCCAGCGACTTCCAGTACGGCGCGCATCGCGCCGCCGGCGATGATGCCGGTACCTTCAGAAGCGGGCTGCATGAACACCCTGGAAGCGCCATGATTGGCCTTGACCGGGTACTGCAGCGTGGGCCCATTCAACGGCACGGACACCATGTTCTTGCGCGCGGAGTCCATGGCCTTCTGGATCGCAACTGGCACCTCACGCGCCTTGCCACGGCCATAGCCAACCCGGCCGTTCCCGTCCCCTACAACTGTCAGGGCGGTGAAACCGAAAAGGCGACCACCTTTCACTACTTTGGCCACCCGATTGACCTGCACCAGCTTCTCCTGAAGCTCAGGCTGGTTCTGTTCATTCTCGCTCATCTTCTCCACCTCTTAGAATTGCAGGCCGGCTTCACGCGCCGCATCAGCAAGCGCCTTGACGCGACCGTGGTAGCGATAACCGGACCGGTCGAATGCAACCGTTTCGATACCCGCGTTCTTCGCCCTTTCCGCGATCATTTCGCCAACCTGACGCGCGGCTTCGACGTTTCCGGTTGCACCCTGGCGCAACTCTTTGTCCAGTGTGGAGGCGGCCGCCAACACCTGACTGCCATCCGCCGTCGTCACCTGAGCATACATATGACGCGGTGTGCGGTGGACGCAGAGGCGGTTGGAGCCGCGTTCCCGGATCTTGATGCGCACTTTCCGTGCGCGACGCAATCTGGATTCTTTCTTCGCGCTCATCTGTCTGCCTTATTTCTTCTTGGCCTCTTTACGCCTTACCGTTTCATCCGCGTAGCGGACCCCTTTGCCCTTATAGGGTTCAGGCGGACGGAAAGCCCTGATGTCTGCTGCTGCCTGGCCGACACTCTGCTTATCGATACCCTTAAGCACCAGTTCGGTCGGCTTCGGGGACTCGGCAGTAACGCCTTCCGGCAGCTTATAGTGCACCGGATGGCTGAAGCCAAGCGTCAGATTCACGCTGTCACCCTGAGCTTCGGCCCGATAGCCAACGCCATTGATTTCGAGCTTGCGCTCAAAACCGCTGGACACACCAATCACCATATTGTTCAGGAGTGCCCGCGTGGTACCGGCCAGAGCCCGGCTCTTTTTCGCATTGTTACGCGGCGCGAACCGCAGCTTCTCGTCGTCCTGCGTCACTTCGACATTCGGGTGAATGCTGTGGTTCAGAGTGCCTTTGGCACCCGACACTTCAACGTTCTGACCGTTGAACTTCACCTCGACACCGGATGGCAGCACGACAGGATTACTCGCAACCCTGGACATGACTCCTCCTAGAATACGGTGCAGATTATTTCGCCACCAATGCCGGCCTTCCGGGCGGCGCTGTCGGTCATCACGCCCTGCGACGTGGATACAATCGCGACCCCGAGGCCATTGGCAACACGTGGGAGCTCGCCATTACCACGATACTGACGCAGACCGGGGCGACTTGCCCGCTGGATGCTCTCGATGACGGGCTTGCCTTCGAAATAACGCAGGCTGACAGTCAGCCGGGGCTTTTTATCGCCCTCAACGCTGAAGTCCTCAATAAACCCTTCGTCGCGAAGGACGCGGGCAACGGACTGTTTCATCTTGGAAGACGGCATCTCCACACTCACCTTCTCGGCCATCTGGCCGTTACGGATGCGCGTGAACATGTCCGCCAACGGATCTTGCATGCTCATTCGTATGAGACTCCTGATCGTTTCAGTTGTGCAGCAACAACGCTGTTGCTTACCAACGCGCGGGCTTACCAGCTGGCTTTGCGCAGCCCCGGAACCTCCCCGCGCATTCCGGTTTCACGCAACTTGATACGTGAAAGCTGGAATTTCCTGAGGACACCGTGCGGACGCCCTGTTACCTGGCAACGGTTACGCAGACGCACCGGGCTTGAGTTGCGCGGCAGCTTCTGGAGCTTCACCTGTGCTTCCCAGCGCTCTTCGTCGCTCAGGTTAGGGTCCTTCGTCATTGCTTTGAGGCGCTCACGCTTCTCGGCGTACTTCGCGACCAGGCGCTCCCGGTTGCGCTCGCGCTGTTTCATGCCGACTTTTGCCATTTCCGATCCTTACTGTTTGAACGGGAAATTGAATGCCGACAGCAACGCGCGCCCTTCTTCATCAGTCTCAGCGGATGTGCTGATGGTGATGTCGAGGCCACGGACCTTGTCGACCTTGTCGTACTCAATTTCCGGGAAAATGATCTGTTCCCGAACGCCCATGCTGTAGTTGCCACGGCCATCGAACGATTTGGGACTCAGCCCCCGGAAATCGCGAATGCGCGGGATAGCGATCTGCACAAGGCGATCAAAGAAATCCCACATCCGTTCACCGCGCAAGGTCACCTTGCAGCCGATCGGAAAACCCTCCCGGATCTTGAAACCGGCCACGGATTTGCGCGCCTTGGTGATCACCGGCTTCTGCCCGGACAGCATTTCCAGATCAGCGACGGCGTTGTCCAGCTGTTTCTTGTCACCTACAGCCTCGCCAACGCCCATGTTCAGCGTGATCTTTTCGACCCGCGGAACCTGCATCGGGTTTGCATACCCAAACTGCTGGTTCAGCGCCGGGATCACCTGCTCTTTGTACACGTCTTTCATGTTGGACATCGTAACCACCGCCGCTTACTGGTTATCGATCACTTCTTGCGTGGACCGGAAGATCCGCACCTTGGTGCCGTCTTCCTTCACCTGAAACCCGACGCGATCAGCCTTATCCTGCTTCGGGTTATAGATGGCCACGTTCGAAATATGAATCGGGGCTTCCTTTTCAGTGATGCCACCCTGGGTTCCCATCATGGGATTGGGGCGGGTGTGCTTCTTGACCATATTGATCCCTGCCACAATGACCCGCTCACCACCGTCCACAATACGCAGCACTTTACCGCGTTTGCTTTTGTCTTTCCCAGTGGTGACCACCACTTCGTCATCTCGCTTGATTTTGTTCATAACCGGCCTCTCGTTCCTACAAAACCTCGGGTGCCAGCGAAATGATCTTCATGAATTTCTCATTCCGAAGTTCGCGAGTCACCGGGCCAAAAATTCGGGTGCCTACCGGCGCTTCCTGCGGATTGAGCAGGACCGCGGCGTTGCCATCAAAGCGGATCAAGGATCCGTCCTGGCGCCGGATACCACTCTTGGTCCGCACGACAACGGCCTTGAGCACCTGGCCTTTCTTGACACGGCCCCTGGGAATCGCTTCCTTGACGGATACCTTGATGATATCGCCAACCCTCGCATAGCGCCGGTGCGACCCCCCCAGGACCTTGATACACATGACCTGACGAGCACCACTGTTGTCCGCTACGTCAAGTACGGTTTGCGTCTGAATCATGGTTAGTCTCCACTAGAAACCACTTCGTCTTTACGACAAGAACCAGTGTCCTGGCGCCTCACACCTTCAACGCGCGCTCAACGACGTTGACCAGTGTCCAGGCCTTGTTCCGCGATAGCGGACGACTCTCGGCGATCGTTACAAAATCGCCAACACTGCACTGGTTGTCTTCGTCGTGAGCTTTAATGCGCGTCGAGCGCTTCACGTACTTGCCGTAGAGCGGATGCTTTTCGCGGCGCTCAACCTTCACAACGACGGTTTTTTCCATCTTGTTGCTGACCACATGGCCGTTGAGCGTCCTGGTGTTTCCTGTTTCGTTAGCCATATCAGTCACCTGCCTTCTCAGTCATAACGGTTTTAACGCGCGCAATATCGCGCTTGGTCTGACGCAGCAAGTGAGACTGATTCAGCTGACCTGTCGCCTTGCGCATCCGGAGATTGAACTGCTCCTTCAGCAGCCGCATCAGCTCCTGATTCAGTTCCTCTGCCGATTTGTCACGCAATTCTGTCGCTTTCATCACATCACCGTCCTGTTCACAAAGGTGGTCGGCACCGGCAGCTTGGCCGCGGCCAGATTGAACGCATCGCGCGCCACGTCTTCTGCGACCCCTTCCATCTCATACAGCATCTTCCCGGGCTGGACTTCGGCAACCCAGTACTCAACGGCGCCCTTACCCTTACCCATACGAACTTCAAGGGGCTTTTCGGTAATCGGCTTGTCCGGGAAAACTCGGATCCAGATCTTGCCGCCACGCTTAATCCGGCGGGTCATGGTGCGCCGGGCCGCCTCAATCTGGCGTGCCGTAACACGTCCGCGACCCGTAGCCTTGAGACCATACTCACCAAAGCTGACCTTGTTACCCGTATTGGCCATGCCGCGGTTGCGGCCTTTCTGTACCTTGCGGAACTTCGTTCGTTTCGGTTGCAGCATTTGGAGACCCCCTTACTTCTGAGCTTTCTTCTGAGCAGCGGCTTCTTTTTCAGCCCGTACCTGCTCCAGGCCACCCAGGATTTCACCCTTAAAGATCCAGACTTTAACGCCAATGATCCCGTAGGTGGTGTAGGCCTCGTAGTGCGCGTAGTCGATGTCTGCACGCAGCGTGTGCAGCGGTACACGACCTTCCCGGTACCACTCGGTACGAGCAATCTCGGAGCCGCCAAGGCGCCCACTGGCCTGAATCCGAATCCCTTTCGCGCCCTGGCGCATCGCGTTCTGCACGGCCCGCTTCAGGGCACGCCGGAACATCACACGCCGCTCCAGCTGGTTCGCGACACTCTGAGCCGCCAGCTTCGCATCAAGATCGGGCTTGCGGATTTCTTCAATATTGACGTGCACGGGCACGCCCATCATATCCGTCAGCTCTTTCCGGAGCTTGTCAACGTCTTCGCCCTTCTTGCCAATCACGATCCCGGGCCGAGCGGTATGGATCGTGATCCGAGCGTTCTGCGCCGGGCGTTCAATCAAAATCCGGCTGACCGAAGCCTTCTCGAGCCGACGGTTGAGGAACTCACGAACCTCAATGTCTTTCAGCAGATTCTGGGCGTAAGCCCCTTTCTCCGCGTACCAGACCGAGTTGTGCTCCTTGACAACGCCAAGCCTGATACCGGTTGGATGTACTTTGTGACCCATCGGGTATCTCCTACTCGTCCGAAACCTTGACGGTGATGTGGCACGTACGCTTCAGGATCCGATCCGCACGGCCCTTGGCCCGTGCCTGGATGCGCTTCAGCGTTGGCCCCTCGTCCACACAGATGGTTGCCAATCGCAACTCATCCACGTCCAGGCCTTCGTTATGCTCGGCGTTGGCAATCGCAGACTCGAGGGTCTTGCGAATGATCCCGGCCGCTTTCTTCGGTGTGAACGCCAGTGTATTCAGCGCTTCCTCGACACTCTTGCCACGGACCAAGTCTGCGACAAGACGAGCTTTCTGAGCCGAGAGTCGAGCGCCTTTGGTTTTAGCCGCTACTTCCATCGTTAAATCCCCTCAGAATCAGCGTTTTTTCGCTTTCTTGTCGGCAGCATGCCCGCGGAACGTGCGTGTCGCGGCAAACTCGCCCAGTTTGTGACCAACCATTTCCTCAGTAATCATTACCGGCACGTGTTGACGCCCGTTATGAACGGCAATGGTCAGCCCTACCATCTCCGGAAACACCGTGGAGCGGCGCGACCAGGTCTTGATCGGCTTACGGCTGTTATTTTCCAGAGCTGCCTCAACCTTCTTCAGCAGATGCAGGTCTATAAAAGGACCTTTCTTCAGAGAACGTGGCACAGCTTCTTCCCCTAAACGTTATTTCTTGGCCGAACGACGACGTACGATCATCTTGTCAGTACGCTTGTTCTTACGAGTCTTATGTCCTTTGGTGGGAATCCCCCAGGGTGTAACTGGGTGACGCCCGCCAGAGGTACGCCCTTCACCACCGCCATGCGGATGGTCAATTGGGTTCATAGCAACACCGCGCACTGTTGGCCGCTTGCCACGCCAACGTGTTGCACCCGCTTTGCCCGACTGCTTGAGGCTGTGCTCGCTGTTGGATACCTCCCCCAGCGTGGCACGACTCCCAGCCGGAACCTTGCGCATCTCGCCTGAACGCAGCCGAATGGTTGCGTAGTTGCCTTCACGCGCCACCAGTTGCACGGACGCGCCGGCACTGCGAGCGATCTGGGCCCCTTTACCAGGCTTAATCTCAACGCAATGGATCACCGAGCCCAAGGGAATATTGCGCAGCGGCAGGCTGCTGCCTGTCCGTATCGGCGCATCCGAACCGGATTGGACCCGATCCCCCTGTTTCAACCCCTTGGGCGCGATAATGTAACGCCGTTCCCCATCCTGGTACTTCACCAGCGCAATATGAGCGGAACGGTTCGGATCGTATTCCAGGCGCTCTACTTCTCCGGGAATACCATCCTTATTACGCTTGAAATCAATATGACGGTAATGGCGCTTATGGCCACCCCCGATGTGCCGGGACGTAATCCGGCCGTTATTGTTGCGGCCGCCGGTTTTGCTGAGCTTGGTCACCAGCGCGGCGTAGGGCGCACCCTTGTGAAGGTCAGGATTGCGGACCTTGATGAGGTGGCGACGACCGGGTGACGTCGGCTTGGTTTTATCAATCGACATGTCTGTAACCCCTCAACTTATTCCACGTCCATGAAGTCAATATCCTGACCGTCAGCCAGGCGTACGTACGCCTTACGCAGCGCATCGCGCTTGCCCACGCCATGGATGGTGCGCTTATTCTTACCCTTGCGATTGCTGACCTGGACCTTGACGACGTCAACATTGAAAAGCTGCTCTACCGCCTTGCGGATCTCGGGCTTGGTCGCATCAGGAGCAACCTTGAAAACGACCTGGCCCTGATCGCCAACCATGGTGGCCTTCTCAGAGACCAGCGGGCCGAGCAGAACCTTATAAATTCGCTCCTGATTCATCCCAGCATCTCCTCAAACTGCTTGAGCGCATCCACAGTAACCACGACGTGGTTGTGGGCTACGAGACTCACCGGATCCACGCCCCGGACATCGGAGACCGCAACATTCGGAATATTGCGCGACGCCAACTCAAGATTGCGCTCCACGGAGGTGGAAACAATCAGTGCGTCCTGCTGAACACCAAGCTCATTGAGCTTAGCACTGAAAACCTTGGTGCGGGGCTCGTCCGGCGTAATGGCATCCACAACCACAAGGCGTTCCTGGCGCACAAGCTCGGAGAGAATCGAGCGCAACGCGCCCCGATACATCTTCTTGTTCACCTTCTGGGAATAGTCCCTGGGACGCGCCGCAAAGGTTGTGCCACCGGCACGCCAGATCGGGCTTCGAATAGTGCCGGCACGGGCCCTGCCCGTGCCCTTCTGGCGCCAGGGCTTCTTACCACCACCGCTGACTTCGGAGCGCGTTTTCTGTTTGCTGGTCCCCTGGCGGCCGGCCGCGAGATAGGCGGTCACCACCTGGTGCACCAGCGATTCATTGAATTCTTTACCAAAAGCGGCATCCGATACCTGAACGCCGTTACCGCTTCCTGTCACTGTCAGTTCCATCACGCCACCCCTTAGGCTTTCACTGCGGGCTTGATGATCAGGTCACCGCCATTGGCGCCAGGGACAGGCCCTTTAACCAGCAGCAGATTCCGCTCGGCATCCACGCGCACGATCTCAATGTTCTGAGTGGTCACGCGCGCATTACCCATCTGCCCGGACATCTTCTTGCCTTTAAAGACGCGCCCCGGAGACTGGCATTGACCAATGGAGCCCGGCTTACGATGCGCCACTGAGTTACCGTGGGTATTATCTTGCGTGGAGAAGTTCCAGCGCTTAACAGTGCCGGCAAAGCCCTTGCCCTTGGACTGGCCCGTCACATCGATTGCCTGACCGTCTTCGAATTGGGACACATCAAGCTCGGATCCGGGCTTGAGCTCAGCCTCTTCCGTCTGCTCTTGCAGCCGGAACTCCCAGAGACTGCGCCCTGCTTCAACACCGTTCTTCGCGAAATGACCGGCTTCGGGCTTGTTAATCCGATTCGCACGGCGGGCACCGGTAGTCACCTGGACCGCACGGTAGCCATCACGTTCGGGCGTCTTGATTTCGGTGACCCGGTTGGAATCAACCTCGATCACCGTGACGGGGATGGAGTTACCCTCGTCGGTAAAAATACGAGTCATACCGGCCTTGCGGCCGACAACACCAATCGCCATTGTTCACCTCTTAGTGTACGGGGCTTCAACCCTCTATGGCCTGAAAGACAGTTACACTCTGAGGGGTTAACTAGAGCGTTAACCCAGGCTGATCTGCACGTCCACTCCGGCGGCGAGATCGAGCTTCATCAGAGCATCGACTGTCTTTTCGGTAGGCTCAACGATATCCAGTAGACGCTTATGCGTCCGGATCTCATACTGGTCACGCGCATCCTTATTAACGTGCGGCGAGACCAGAATGGTGTACTTCTCTTTCCGGGTCGGCAGAGGTATAGGACCCCGAACCTGAGCACCAGTCCGTTTTGCCGTATCGACAATTTCCTGGGTGGACTGATCGATCAGGCGGTAGTCAAACGCCTTCAACCGGATTCTGATTTTTTGGCTTTGCATGTTGCACCAAACTCCAATCGTTGTTGGCAGCTCGTTTAAGCCGACCCGTAAAAAGGATGCGCATTATAGGGCGCATACGAGACGGAGTCAAGCTACGGGCTGCTCCAGAGAATCCGTTACAGGGTTAGACCCTGAAACCAAAAAAGGGGCTGCGCGCCGGCAACCCCTTTTCCAGGGCGAGGAACCGATTATTCGATAATCTTGGTCACCACGCCGGCACCGACAGTCCGGCCGCCTTCGCGTACCGCAAAGCGCAGACCGTCTTCCATCGCAATCGGCGCGATCAGCGTTGCCGTGAGCCTGACGTTATCGCCCGGCATCACCATCTCAACGTCTTCCGGAAGCTCACAGGTACCTGTTACGTCCGTGGTCCGGAAGTAGAACTGGGGCCGATAGCCGGTGAAGAACGGCGTATGACGACCACCCTCGTCCTTGCTCAGGATGTAGATCTCACCCTCGAACTTGGTGTGGGGTGTGATCGTGCCCGGCTGAGCCAGAACCTGGCCGCGCTCTACCTCATCGCGCTTGGTGCCACGCAGCAGCGCCCCGATGTTCTCACCCGCACGCCCTTCGTCGAGCATCTTGCGGAACATCTCAACGCCCGTGCACACCGTCTTCTGCGTCTCACGCAGACCCACGATCTCCACGTCGGACCCGGTCTTGAGCACACCACGCTCGACTCGGCCGGTGACAACCGTGCCACGCCCGGAGATAGAGAACACGTCCTCAATCGGCATCAGGAACGGCTGATCCACGGCACGCTCTGGCTCCGGAATGTGCCCGTCCATTTCCTTGATCAGGTTCGCCACCGCGGTGGTGCCGTAGCCGTTGTCGTCCTTGCCTTCCATCGCCATCAGCGCGGACCCGGTCACGATCGGCGTGTCGTCGCCCGGGAAGTCGTACTCGCTGAGCAGTTCCCGAACTTCCATTTCAACCAGCTCGAGCAGCTCTTCGTCGTCAACCTGATCGGCCTTGTTCAGGAACACCACAATGTTCGGCACCCCAACCTGACGCGACAGCAGGATGTGCTCACGAGTCTGCGGCATCGGGCCATCAGCGGCTGACACCACCAGAATCGCCGCATCCATCTGCGCCGCACCGGTGATCATGTTCTTAACGTAGTCGGCGTGGCCCGGGCAGTCGACGTGCGCGTAGTGACGCGACTCGGAGCCGTACTCAACGTGCGAGGTCGCGATGGTGATCCCGCGGTTTTTCTCTTCCGGCGCATTGTCGATCTGGTCAAACGCCCGCATTTCACCGCCGAACACCTCGGCGCTCACACGCGTCAGCGCTGCCGTCAGCGTCGTCTTGCCGTGGTCTACGTGACCAATGGTGCCCACGTTGATGTGCGGCTTATCTCTTTCGAATTTTTCCTTAGACACGATTCACCTCTTCGCTCTGTTCATTCAGTTCAATCAGTTCTTGTTCATGATCTCTTGCGCGATGCTGCTTGGCGCTTCCCCGTAATTGTGGAATTCCATCACGTAAGAGGCACGTCCCTGGGTTGTGGAACGCAGGTCGGTTGCATAGCCGAACATCTCGGACAGCGGCACCTCGGCACGGATCACCTTGCCTGCCGGCGTATCCTCCATGCCCTGGACCAGACCACGGCGACGGTTAAGGTCGCCGACAACGTCCCCCATGAACTCCTCGGGGGTCACCACTTCCACCTTCATGATGGGCTCAAGGAGCGCCGGATCCGCATCCAGCGCGCCCTGCTTCATGGCCATGGTACCGGCGACCTTGAAGGCCATCTCGTTGGAGTCCACATCGTGGTAGGAGCCGTCAAACAGGGTCGCCTTCACACCCAGGATCGGATATCCGGCCAGAACACCCGTCTGCATCTGCTCCTCGAGGCCCTGCTGCACGGCGGGGACGTATTCCTTGGGGACCACACCGCCAACGATCTTGTTCTCGAACAGGAACGTGGGGGAGTCCTCATCGTCCAGTGGCAGCGGTTCCAGCTTGACCCAGACATGGCCATACTGACCTCGACCACCGGACTGGCGAACGAATTTGCCTTCCACCTCGACCGGCTTGCGGATGCACTCGCGATAGGCCACCTGCGGTTTACCGATGTTGGCCTCTACCTTGAATTCCCGCTTAAGGCGGTCAACGATCACGTCCAGGTGCAGCTCACCCATACCGGAGATGATGGTCTGGCCGGATTCCTCATCGGTGTAAACGCGGAACGAGGGATCCTCCTGAGCCAGCTTGCCCAGCGCAGTACCCATCTTCTCCTGCTCGGCCTTGGACTTGGGCTCGACCGCAACAGAGATAACCGGCTCCGGGAACTCCATGCGTTCAAGCTCAATCTTATTCTTTTCATCGCAGAGCGTATCACCCGTGGTGATGTTCTTGAGCCCGATTGCAGCCGCGATGTCACCGGAGAACACTTCCTTGATCTCCTCACGGTCATTAGCGTGCATCTGCACCATCCGGCCAACGCGCTCTTTCTTCTGCTTGCTGGCGTTGTAAATCTGCGTCCCGGTCTCCAGCTTGCCCGAATAGACCCGGAAAAAGGTCAGCGTGCCCATGAAGGGATCGGTTGCGATCTTGAACGCCAGGGATGCGAAGGGTGCGTCGTCATCCGCGGAACGCGTTTCCTCGGTCCCGTCCTCGTCAACTTCACCCGTAATGGCACGCACCTCGTCAGGCGCCGGCAGGAACTCAAGCACGTTGTCCAGAAGCGCCTGGATGCCCTTGTTCTTAAACGCGGAACCACAGGTGGCCAGCACGATGTCGTTCTCGAGACAGCGGGCACGCAGACCCTGCTTGATCTGGTCGTCGGTCAGCTCACCGTTTTCAAGATAGGTTTCCATGAGCTCTTCATTGGCCTCAGCTGCCGCCTCGACCATCGCCTCCCGGGTTGCATCAGCTTCTTCCTTCAGCTCATCCGGGATCTCGGTCTGCTCATAGGTCATGCCCTGGTCCGCCTCATTCCAGTAGATCGCCTTCATACGCATGAGGTCGATAACACCCTGGAAGTTGTCCTCGGCGCCGATCGGCAGCTGAATCGGCACGGTAGTGGAGCCGAGACGCTCACGGATCTGATCCACGACGCGCGAGAAGTTGGCCCCGGCGCGGTCCATCTTGTTGACAAACACAAGCCGCGGAACATGGTATTTGTCCGCCTGGCGCCACACCGTTTCGGACTGGGGCTCGACGCCGGACGTGCCGCAAAAGACCACCACGGCACCGTCAAGCACACGCAGCGAGCGCTCAACCTCGATGGTGAAATCCACGTGACCGGGGGTGTCGATGATGTTGATCCGGTGCTCGTCGTACTGCTGGTCCATGCCGCGCCAGAACGCGGTCACGGCAGCGGAGGTGATGGTGATTCCGCGCTCCTGCTCCTGGGACATCCAGTCCGTAGTGGAGGCACCATCGTGGGTCTCACCCATCTTGTGGCTGCGACCGGTGTAGTAGAGAATCCGCTCGGTCGCGGTTGTCTTACCGGCGTCCACATGCGCGCAGACGCCGATATTGCGGTAACGTTTGATCGGTGTTTTACGTGCCACTTCAGATACCTCGGTCGATTAGAAGCGATAGTGGGAAAAGGCTTTGTTGGCCTCGGCCATACGGTGCACATCTTCCCGTTTCTTGACCGCAGCACCCTTGCTGCCAGCCGCATCAAGCATCTCGCCGGCAAGCCGCTGTACCATGGACTTTTCACCGCGCTTGCGTGAATAATCCACGAGCCAGCGCATCGCGAGCGCCACCTGGCGGGACGGCCTGACCTCAACCGGAACCTGGTAGGTCGCACCGCCAACGCGGCGGGACTTCACCTCGACCATGGGCTGGATGTTTTCCAGCGCGGTCTCGAAGACCTCAAGTGGCTCTTGGTTGTTCTTTTCCGCAACAATGTCCAACGCGCCGTAGACAATGCGCTCGGCTACAGCTTTCTTGCCGTCCACCATCACGTGGTTGATGAACTTCGCCAGCCGCTCACTGTTGAATTTCGGATCCGGGATAACTTCCCGCTTGGTTGCTATGCGTTTTCTTGGCATCGATAAGCCCTCAGTAAAAGTGTCAGGTCTTCAGGTTGTTCCGGAATGAAGCGCACGCCTGCGCCACCCGGCCTTACTCTTATCGGCACTTACGATCCCTAGCGACCGTTTGCCAGCGATAAAAGAAAGCCTGCTGAATCACTGTTGTTAAAACCGAAGTCCGGATCAGGACTTCGGACGCTTGGTTCCGTACTTCGAACGCCCCTGGCGGCGGTTCTGAACACCCTGGGTATCCAGTGTCCCGCGCACGGTGTGATAGCGCACACCCGGGAGGTCCTTGACTCGCCCGCCACGGATCAACACCACACTGTGCTCCTGAAGGTTGTGGCCTTCACCACCGATATAGGAGGCGACCTCATGCCCGTTGGTCAGCCGAACACGGCAGACCTTACGAAGCGAGGAGTTCGGCTTCTTCGGGGTTGTGGTGTAGACGCGGGTGCACACGCCCCGCCGCTGAGGACAGCCCTGCAGCGCCGGCACGTCGGTCTTAGCAGCCCGGCGTTTACGCGGCTTTCGAACCAACTGGTTAATGGTTGCCATCTAGATTAACTCCGGTTTTCAGACGGTTTTGCCCTGTCTGGGCGATTCAGTGAGGGACGCAAGTTTAAGTCTGCGCCCCCCGCCAGTCAAGATAACTGGTTACTTATTGAGCTCTGCACTCAATGCTTCGACCACATCGTCAGCACTGACCTGCTGCTCTGTCTCTTCACGGCGACGGCGGCGTTCCTCATGGTATGCCAGACCGGTACCCGCCGGAATCAAGCGGCCAACGACCACGTTCTCCTTGAGGCCACGCAGGTAATCCCGCTTGCCGGTAACAGCGCCTTCGGTCAGAACCCGCGTCGTCTCCTGGAACGACGCTGCCGAGATGAAGGATTCGGTTGCCAGCGAAGCCTTGGTAATGCCCAGCAGTTCGCGCTGGAATGTCGCCGGCTGCTTATCCTGTGCCTCTATGCGCTCGTTCTCTTCCATGACATGGGTGTATTCAACCTGGTCACCCGAGATGAAGCTGGTATCACCCGCATCAACGATGATGACCTTCCGCAGCATCTGGCGGCAGATCACCTCGATGTGCTTGTCATTCAGACCCACGCCCTGCAGACGGTAGACATCCTGAATCTCGTTGGTGATGTACTTCGCCAACTCGGTGATGCCCAGAAGCCGCAGTATGTCGTGTGGGTTCGACGGGCCATCGGAAATCAGTTCACCCTGCTCTACCGTTTCACCCTCGAAGACGTTCAGTTGCCGCCATTTCGGGATCAGGGTTTCGTAGGGGTCACCATCCTTCGGTGTAATCACAAGGCGCTTCTTGCCCTTGGTCTCCTTACCAAAGGAGACCACACCACTGACTTCCGCAAGAATAGCCGGATCCTTGGGCTTGCGCGCCTCAAACAGGTCGGCGACCCGCGGCAGACCCCCCGTGATGTCACGTGTGCCGGTGGTTTCCTGCGGAATCCGGGCAATCACGTCACCCAGTTCAATGGAATCCCCTTCGCGCAGCGTCACGAGCGCGTTCGCCGGCATTGAGTAATGCGCTGGCGAGCCACCCGCAAGGGTCACCGGTTCGCCGGTTTCGTCCACCAGCTCTACGGCGGGCTTCAGGTCCTTACCAGAGGCAGGCCGGTCGTTCGGGTCCATGACCTCGATGGTCGACAGACCTGTGAGTTCGTCAGTCTGCGTGCGGACCGTGATGTTCTCTTCAATGTTGAGCAACCGGACCTTACCCACTGCCTCGGCGATAACTGGGTGCGTGTGGGGATCCCACTTCGCCGCCACGGCTCCCGCATCGACCTGGTCCCCTTCGTTCACCTCAAGCACAGCACCATAGGGGAGCTTGTACCATTCACGCTCACGCCCGTGTTCATCGGCGATCGCCAGCGCGGAGGAGCGGGTAACCACCACCTGTGTCCCATCACTCTTCTCGATGGACTTGAGGTTGTGCAGCCGCACCTTACCGCCGTGCTTGACCTGGATGTTGTCCGTCGCTGAAGCCCGGCTCGCGGCACCGCCAATGTGGAAGGTCCGCATGGTGAGCTGGGTCCCTGGCTCGCCAATCGACTGGGCGCCAATAACACCAACAGCTTCGCCCACGTTCACCTGGTGGCCCCGCGCAAGGTCACGCCCATAGCACTTCGAACAAATGCCGTAGCGGGTGTGGCAGGTGATCGCAGAGCGAACCCAGACTTCGTCAACACCGGCGCGTTCGACCTTTTCAACCAGCTTCTCGTCCAGCAGAGTTCCGGCTTCGACTACCGGATTCTTCTTATCACCCGGCGTAAACACGTCCTTGGCCGTAACACGGCCCAGAACCCGGTCGCCCAGCGGCACGACCACGTCGCCACCCTCGACCAGCGGCGTCATCAGGATGCCGTCGTCGGTGCCGCAATCCTCTTCGGTCACCACCAGGTCCTGGGAAACGTCCACCAGACGGCGGGTCAGGTAGCCGGAGTTGGCCGTCTTGAGGGCAGTGTCGGCCAGCCCCTTACGCGCGCCGTGAGTCGAGATGAAGTACTGCAGTACGTTCAGGCCTTCACGGAAGTTCGCAGTGATCGGGGTCTCGATGATCGAACCGTCCGGCTTGGCCATCAAGCCGCGCATGCCAGAAAGCTGACGGATCTGGGCCGGGGAACCCCTGGCGCCGGAATCGGCCATGATGTAAACCGAGTTGAACGACTCCTGGGTCAGCTCCTCGCCATTTTCGTCCTTCGCCACCTCACCTTCGGGGGTGATGACCTGTTCCTTGCTCAGGCGGTCCATCATGGCGTTGGAGACCTGGTCATTGGCCCGCGCCCAGATGTCGATCACCTTGTTGTACTTCTCGCCCTGAGTCAGCAGGCCGGAGGCGAACTGCTGCTCGATCTCCATGACCTCGGATTCGGCTTCTTCGATCAGGGTGTACTTTTCCTGTGGTACCTCGAAATCGTTCACGCCGATGGAACAGCCGGAAACGGTCGAGAAGTGGAAACCGGTGTACATCAACTGGTCGGCAAAAACCACGGTTTCCTTCAGCCCCACTTCGCGGTAGCAGGCATTGATCAGCTTGGAGATCTGCTTCTTGGCCATTGCCTGGTTGACCAGGCTGAACGGCAGGCCTTCCGGGGTGATGTTATAGAGCATGGCCCTCCCGACCGTGGTCTCCTGGATGCTGGTTTCCACATGACGGTCACCCGTCTCATCATCCAGATCAACCTCGGTAACACGGACACGGACCCTCGCCTGCAGATCCACTTCTCCGGCACCGAAGGCGCGCTCAACCTCATCCAGATCGGCGAAGATACGGCCTTCACCTTCTGCCCGCAGACGCTCACGCGTCATGTAGTACAGTCCCAGAACCACGTCCTGTGACGGCACAATGATGGGCTCACCATTGGCCGGCGACAGCACGTTGTTGGTCGACATCATGAGTGCCCGGGACTCAAGCTGCGATTCCAGCGTCAGGGGCAGATGCACCGCCATCTGGTCGCCGTCAAAGTCGGCGTTGTAGGGCGCACAGACCAGCGGATGCAGCTGGATGGCCTTGCCTTCGATCAGCACTGGCTCGAAGGCCTGGATACCCAGACGGTGCAATGTCGGCGCCCGGTTCAGCAGCACCGGATGTTCGCGGATCACCTCTTCCAGGATGTCCCAGACAAGGCTTTCTTCGCGCTCGACCATCTTCTTGGCCGCCTTGATGGTGGTGGCGTGGCCGCGATGCTCGAGCTTGGAGAAGATGAAGGGCTTGAACAGCTCCAGTGCCATCTTCTTCGGGATACCGCACTGATGGAGCTTGAGGTAGGGGCCGACCACGATGACCGAGCGCCCGGAGTAATCCACACGCTTGCCCAGCAGGTTCTGACGGAAACGGCCCTGCTTGCCCTTGATCATGTCCGCAAGCGACTTCAGCGGGCGCTTGTTGGACCCGGTGATGGCACGTCCACGACGGCCATTGTCCAGCAGTGCGTCCACGGACTCCTGCAGCATGCGCTTCTCGTTGCGCACGATGATGTCCGGCGCATTCAGTTCAAGCAGCCGCTTGAGACGGTTGTTACGGTTAATCACCCGCCGATAGAGGTCATTCAGGTCCGAGGTGGCAAAACGGCCACCGTCGAGCGGAACCAGCGGGCGCAGATCCGGTGGCAGCACCGGCAGCACTTCCATGATCATCCACTGCGGGTTGTTCCCGGAGTAGTAGAAAGCCTCCATCAGCTTCAGCCGCTTGGAAAGCTTCTTGATCTTGGTTTCGGAAGCGGTCTGCGGCATTTCCTCGCGCAGCTTCTCGATCTCTTCACCGAGATCGATATCACCAAGCATTTCCTTGACCGCTTCCGCACCCATACGGGCGTCGAATTCATCGCCGAATTCCTCAAGCGCTTCATAGTACTGCTCATCGTTAAGCAGTTGGCCGCGCTCGAGTGTCGTCATGCCCGGGTCGATAACGATAAAGGATTCGAAATACAGCACACGCTCGATGTCGCGCAGGGTCATGTCCAGCATCAGACCAATGCGCGAGGGCAACGATTTGAGGAACCAGATATGGGCTACCGGCGCGGCAAGCTCGATATGCCCCATACGCTCACGGCGCACACTTGCCAGGGCAACCTCAACACCGCATTTTTCACAGATCACACCACGATGCTTGAGGCGCTTGTACTTGCCGCACAGGCACTCATAGTCCTTAACTGGCCCGAAGATCTTGGCACAGAACAGCCCGTCACGTTCCGGCTTGAACGTCCGGTAGTTGATGGTTTCCGGCTTTTTGACTTCCCCAAAGGACCAGGACCGGATCATTTCCGGAGAAGCGAGGCCAATCCGGATGGAATCGAATTCCTGTTTCTGATTCTGGTTCTTCAGCAGGTTGAGCAGGTCTTTCATAATATTGGCTCCGGAGCGTTAATCACTGGCGGTGACGTTGTGCCACCGCCGTCGCTGCCAAACAGGTTTCGGGTCAGTCCGTCTCGAGATCAATGTCGAGGCCGAGCGACCGGATTTCCTTAACCAGAACATTGAAGGACTCGGGCATGCCCGGCTCCATGCGATGGTCACCATCGACAATGTTCTTGTACATCTTGGTGCGGCCGTTCACGTCGTCAGACTTGACGGTCAGCATCTCCTGAAGGGTATAGGCAGCGCCATAGGCCTCCAGAGCCCAGACCTCCATCTCCCCGAAGCGCTGGCCACCGAACTGCGCCTTGCCGCCCAGCGGCTGCTGGGTCACCAGGCTGTAGGAACCGGTCGCACGGGCGTGCATCTTGTCCTCGACCAGGTGGTTCAGCTTGAGCATGTACATATAGCCCACGGTCACAGGACGGTCAAAGGCATCACCGCTACGGCCATCAAACAGCTTGACCTGGCCACTGGTATCCATGTCCGCAAGCTCGAGCATCTTCTTGATCTCGGCCTCATTGGCACCATCAAACACCGCGGTACCCATGGGAACACCACCGCGCAGGTTGTTCGCCATGTTGAGGATCTCATCGTCGCTGAGCTCGTCGAGGTTAACCTCGGGCGTATCCGTCCCGTTGTAGATCTCGTCAAGGAAGCTGCGGATCTCGCTGACGTTCTTCTGCTGCTCCAGCATGGTGTTGATCTTGTCGCCCAGTCCACGCGCCGCAGCGCCCAGATGGGTTTCCAGCACCTGCCCGACGTTCATCCGCGAGGGAACGCCCAGTGGGTTCAGAACCACATCCACAGGCTCGCCCTGTTCATCAAAGGGCATATCCTCGGTCGGCATAATGGAGGAGATCACACCCTTGTTACCGTGACGGCCCGCCATCTTGTCACCAGACTGGATGCGGCTCTTCACCGCCAGATAGACCTTCACGATCTTGAGGACGCCCGGCGCCAGGTCGTCGCCCTGCTGGATCTTCTCCTTCTTGACCTCAAAGCGCTGCTCCTGGTCCTGGCGACGTTCTTCCAGTTGCTCCTCGGCGCGCTCAAGCATGTCGTTCAGCGAGTCTTCCTGCATGCGCAGCTTGAACCACTGATCCGATTTGAGCTCATCCAGGTACTCACCGGTGAGGGTATCCCCTTTCTTCAGGCCCGGCGCGCTGACCACCGTCTGCCCTTCAAGCGCGCTCCTGAGGCGCTCAAAGGTGGCCGTTTCAACAATCCGGTACTCGTCTTTCAGGTCCTTACGGAAGGCATTGAGCTCGTCCTGCTCAATCGACAGGGCACGCTGGTCCTTCTCCACGCCATCCCGCGTGAACACCTGCACATCGATGACAGTGCCGCGCTTGCCGGTGGGCATGCGCAGTGAGGTGTCCTTAACGTCCGACGCTTTCTCGCCGAAGATCGCGCGCAGCAGCTTCTCCTCGGGCGTAAGCTGGGTTTCACCTTTCGGCGTTACCTTGCCTACGAGAATATCGCCAGCGTCCACTTCCGCGCCAATGTAAACGACACCGGATTCGTCAAGCTTGGACAGTGCCTGTTCACCAACATTCGGAATGTCCGCACTGATCTCTTCCGAGCCCAGCTTGGTATCCCGGGCGACACAGGTCAGCTCCTGGATATGGATCGTGGTCAGCCGGTCTTCCTGCGCAACACGCTCCGAAATGAGGATGGAGTCCTCAAAGTTATAGCCGTTCCACGGCATGAAGGCGATACGCATGTTCTGACCCAGTGCCAGCTCGCCAAGATCCACGGAAGGCCCATCGGCAAGGATGTCACCACGCTCAACCTCGTGACCGCGACTGACGATGGGCCGCTGGTTACTGCAGGTGTTCTGGTTCGAGCGCGTGTACTTGGTCAGATTGTAGATGTCGACGCCCGCATCACCGGCACTTGTCTCGTCATCACGGACACGGACCACCACACGGGAGGCGTCCACGCTCTCGATCACGCCGCCACGCTCCGCCGCGACACACACGCCCGAGTCTTTGGCGACAATGCGTTCCATTCCCGTGCCCACAAGCGGCTTGTCGGCGCGCAGTGTCGGAACTGCCTGGCGCTGCATGTTGGAGCCCATAAGGGCACGGTTCGCGTCGTCGTGTTCCAGAAATGGAATAATCGCGGCCGCAACCGACACCACCTGTCTCGGAGAAACGTCCATGAAGTTGACTTTCTCCGGCGGCATGACGGTGAACTCGTTCTTGTGCCGGACCGTCACCAGCTCATCCGAGAGCTTGCCGCTGTCATCAAGCTTGGCGCTCGCCTGGGCGATGATGTAGTTGCTTTCCTCAATGGCGGACAGATACACGATCTCATCCGTCACCTGGCCATCGATCACCTTACGGTACGGGCTTTCGAGGAAGCCGTACTTGTTGGTCTGTGTATAGGTGGCCAGGGAGTTGATCAGGCCGATGTTCGGCCCTTCAGGCGTCTCGATTGGACAGACACGCCCATAGTGGGTCGGGTGCACGTCCCGCACCTCGAAGCCAGCCCGTTCACGTGTCAGACCTCCCGGCCCAAGTGCCGAAACACGCCGCTTGTGCGTTACTTCGGACAGTGGGTTGTTCTGGTCCATGAACTGAGACAGTTGGCTGGAGCCGAAGAATTCCTTGATGGCCGCCCCGACCGGCTTGGCATTGATCAGATCCTGCGGCATCAGCCCTTCGCTCTCGGCTAGGCTCAGCCGTTCACGCACGGCCCGCTCAACGCGCACCAGCCCAACACGGAACTGGTTCTCCGCCATCTCACCCACACAGCGGATACGACGGTTGCCCAGGTTGTCGATGTCGTCGGTCTCACCCTTGCCGTTGCGGATGTCCACGAGCGTGCGCAGCACATCCACGATGTCCTGCTCCTCAAGGACACCGGAGCCTTCAAGCTCCTCCCGTCCAAGGCGACGGTTGAGCTTCATGCGGCCCACGGCCGACAGGTCATAGCGCTCTTCCGAGAAGAACAGGTTGTTGAAAAGCGTTTCCGCCGATTCTTTGGTCGGCGGCTCACCTGGACGCATCATGCGGTAGATTTCGACCAATGCCTCCAGCTGGTTGCGGGAGGGGTCGATCCTCAGTGTATCGGAAATGAAGGGCCCGCAATCCAGGTCATTGGTGTAGATGGTTTCAATGGACTCAATGCCTGCTTCCTCGAGCTTTTCAAGGTGCTCCTCGGTCAGCTCGGTATTGCACTCGATGATCACCTCACCGGTGCTTTCATCCACAATGTCATGAGCCACGACCCGGCTGTGGAGATAGGAGCGCGGCACCTCAAGCTCGGTAACCCCGGCTTTCTCCAGCTGACGGATGTGGCGGGCCGTCACTCGGCGTCCATTCTCTACGACGACATTGCCTTCCTGGTCGGTGATGTCGAAGGTTGCAATGTCACCACGGAGCCGGCTGGGAACGAGCTCGAGCTTGCATGACTCCTTACCCAGCGTGAAACGGCTGGTATCAAAGAACATGTCCAGGATCTGCTCAGAGGTATAGCCCAGCGCACGCAGCAGGATCGTCGCCGGGAGCTTGCGCCGGCGGTCGATCCGGACAAAGACGGAATCCTTGGGATCAAACTCAAAGTCCAGCCAGGAGCCCCGATACGGGATGACCCGCGCGGAATACAGGAGCTTGCCGGAGGAATGGGTCTTGCCTTTGTCATGGTCGAAGAACACACCGGGCGAACGATGAAGCTGGGACACAATCACCCGCTCAGTGCCATTGACCACGAAAGTGCCGTTTTCAGTCATCAAGGGCATTTCGCCCATGTAGACTTCCTGCTCTTTGATGTCCTTAACGGCCTTGTTGGAGGACTCCTTGTCGTAGATGACCAAGCGCACTTTCACGCGTAGCGGTGCTGCGTAGGTCACCCCCCGAAGCTGACATTCCTTGACGTCAAATGCCGGCTCGCTGAGCCGATAGCTGACATACTCCAGGGCCGCATTCCCCGAATAGCTGGTGATCGGGAAAACGGACTGAAACGCGGCATGCAAGCCCGTGTTCTTGCGATTGTCCGCGTCTGATTCAAGCTGCAGAAAGTCCCGGTAGGAGTCAATCTGCGTTGCAAGCAGAAACGGGACATCCATGACGGACGGCAACTTGCCAAACTCTTTGCGGAGTCGCTTTTTCTCGGTGTAGGAGTAAGTCATCTGCATTCCCCAGCTTCGGACTTAATAACTGGTATCTCCCGGCGTCGCCGGGATTCGGGTCCGGGTCGGAACCCGGTAGGCCCTGGGCATCCCAGGGCAACCTGCCAAAAACGCGAAAAGGCCGGCGGCTTATGCCACCAGCCAATTCGCGTTCTCAGCGCTCTTTCCGGCTGTACAAGCCGTTATTTGAGCTCAACAGTGGCGCCTGCTTCCTCAAGCTTCGCCTTGGCGTCGTCCGCCTCTTCCTTGCTAGCTGCTTCTTTGAGCGTACCAGGCGTACCGTCAACCAGGGCCTTGGCTTCTTTCAGGCCAAGCCCAGTGAGCTCACGAACAACCTTGATAACGTTGACCTTCTTCTCACCCCCATCGGTGAGCACAATGTCAAACTCGGTCTGCTCTTCAGCAGGCGCAGCTTCTTCACCACCGCCGGCAGCAGGTGCCGCCGCAACAGCAGCCTGAGCAGAAACGCCAAACTTCTCTTCCATCGCTTCCACGAGCTCAACTACTTCCATGACGCTCATTTCGGCGATTGCATTAAGGATATCGTCTTTAGACAGAGCCATGACTATTCTCCAGATTCAAAAATGATAAAAAACCAATCAGGCTGCTTCTTTCTTCTGGTCACGAACTGCAGCTACCGCGCGGGTAACCTTGGACGGAACCTCGTTGAAGGTCCGTGCCAGCTTGGTGATCGGAGCCTGGATTGTGCCCGCCAGCTGCGACAGCGCTTCGTCACGCGTCGGAAGCTTGGCCAGACGATCAATCTGCTCGCCACCCAGCAGCTCGCCACCTACGGCCAGTGCCTTGATTTCAAAGTTGTCTTTTTCCTTGGAAAAATCCTTGAGCAGACGCGCGCCCGCACCCGGATCCTCCATGGAAAATGCAAACAGGGTTGGGCCGACGAGCGCCTCGCTCACGCATTCAAACTCGGTCCCCTGAACAGCACGCTTCGCGAGCGTATTCCGAACTACCCGAAGGTAGACGTTCTGTTCACGGGCCTTTGCGCGCAACGCGGTCATATCGCCGGAGCTCACACCCCGGTAGTCCGCAAGGACAACAGACAAAGCACCACTGGCAGCCTCGTTGACTTCGGCGACAATCGCCTTTTTGCCTTCGAGTTGGATTGCCACTGGTTTTACTCCTCAGGTTGTGCCGGCTGGGCCGGCGATCAACTCACGCCCCTGAGGGCGCCCTTACGGTGTCTTTGTTCGGAGAGAACGTCTTACACCGTCTGCGCAGGCATTGCTTTAACCCCTGTACCCAATGGATTCGGGGACCTGCGGTCTTTGACAGCCCGGCTCACGCCCAGACTACAAAGCTCGAAACGGGCGCCAGTTACACTGACGCCCGGTGTGCTCCAACCTGTCAGATGGACAGCGTTGACTGATCAATGGTGAGCCCTGGCCCCATGGTGGAGGACAGAGTCACTTTCTTGAGATAAACACCCTTGGCGGTGGCCGGCTTGAGCTTCTTCAAGTCACCCAGCAGCGCTTCCAGGTTTTCGCGGATGGACGATGCATCAAAACCGACATTACCCACGGCACAATGCACAACACCCTTCTTATCGGTACGGAACCGGACTTGGCCGGCCTTGGCGTTGGCTACTGCGGTTTCAACATCCGCGGTTACCGTCCCGACCTTCGGGTTTGGCATGAGCCCACGCGGGCCAAGGATCTGGCCCAGTTGGCCAACAACGCGCATGGCATCCGGCGTAGCGATAACAACATCAAAGTTCAGATCGCCACCCTTGATCTGCTCGGCAAGATCGTCCATGCCAACCACATCAGCGCCCGCCTCGGTCGCTTTATCGGCATTGTCGCCCTGGGCAAAGACGGCGATACGTACACTCTTGCCGGTGCCATTGGGGAGAACAGTGGAGCCACGTACCACCTGATCGGATTTACGGGCATCGACGCCCAGATTCACCGCCAGGTCAACGGATTCCTGAAAATTGGTATATTGGTCAAGGTCCTTCAGGATCTCGACCGCTTCCTCTACACTGTAAGCGCGCGTACGGTCAGTCTTTTCGCGGATCAGCTTCTGGCGTTTACTCAGTTTTGCCATCTCAGAGCCCCTCCACGTTCAGGCCCATACTGCGCGCCGTACCTGCGATGGTACGCACTGCGGCGTCCATGTCAGCGGCCGTCAGATCGGGGTCCTTGGTTTTCACAATCTCTTCCAGCTGCTCGCGCGTTACACTCCCGACTTTGTCGGTGTTCGGCTTACCCGAGCCAGTGGAGATGCCGGCTGCTTTTTTCAGCAGAACCGGTGCCGGCGGCGTCTTGGTAATGAACGTAAAGCTGCGATCACTGTAGACCGTAATAACGACCGGAATCGGCAGCCCCGGCTCCATGTCCTGCGTCTCGGCATTGAATGCCTTGCAGAACTCCATGATGTTCAGGCCGTGCTGGCCCAGCGCCGGACCCACGGGCGGGCTCGGATTCGCTTTGGCCGCGGCGACCTGCAGCTTGATGTAAGCTTCAATTTTCTTAGCCACGTTAACCTCCTGATGGGTTCAAGCGCCATACTGGCTCCCCGTTGAGACAGAAAGGCACATGACCCTGTTATGGGCTCATGCGCCTTCCTCCATATGGCCTTCAGTCTTTCTCGACCTGGCCAAACTCCAGCTCGACCGGCGTGGACCGGCCAAAGATCAGAACTGCAACTTTTACACGGCTCTTGTCGTAGTCCACTTCCTCGACCACGCCATTGAAATCCGCGAAGGGCCCTTCAATAACCCGTACAATCTCGCCCGGCTCGAACAGCGTCTTCGGCTTAGGCTGCTCAGCACCCGTTTCGACACGCTGCAGGATAGCCTCAGCTTCTTTTTCACTGATCGGCGCCGGTTTATCCGGGGTGCCACCAATGAAACCCATCACCCTGGGAGTGCTTTTCACCAGATGCCAGGTCTCATCGGTCATTTCCATCTGGACCAACACATAGCCGGGGTAAAACTTGCGTTCGCTTTTGCGCTTTTTGCCGTCGCGCATCTCAACAACTTCTTCGGTGGGCACCAGAATCTCACCAAAGAGGTCATCCATGTTGTTGAGTTCCACCCGCTCCCGGAGGGACCGCATAACATGCTTTTCAAAGCCGGAGTAGGCGTGAATCACGTACCAGCGTTTCGCCATGTGCCGCTCTCTGTTAACCAATCAGACTTGAGACAATCCACGCCACTAAAGAATCCATGCCCCACAGGATCAGCGCCACCAGTAACACAAAGCCAAGCACGATGGCTGTGGTCTGAAGAAGCTCTTGCCGGGTCGGCCAGACCACTTTCCGGATCTCAACCTTGGCTTCTCTCATGATACGGGCCAACTGGCGCCCTTTTGCCGTCTGCAGCGCTATAGCGCCTGCGACGACCGCCAGCGCTACCAATGCCAGGACCCGATAAAGGAGGGATTCGCCCCCGTAATAGTGGTTGCCGGCTACACCTGCCGCCACCAAAGCAACGACGACGACCCACTTTGCGGTGTCAAAGCGGGTCGTCGCCTCTCTGGAACTGGATTCCATAGGGTTCAACTTTGTGGGTGCGGAAATAAATGGCAGGCCAGGAGGGGATCGAACCCCCAACCTGCGGTTTTGGAGACCGCTGCTCTGCCAATTGAGCTACTGGCCTGCACCGAAACTTTTTACTCGATAATCTTGGTCACCACGCCGGCACCGACAGTCCGGCCGCCTTCGCGTACCGCAAAGCGCAGACCGTCTTCCATCGCAATCGGCGCGATCAGCGTTGCCGTGAGCCTGACGTTATCGCCCGGCATCACCATCTCAACGTCTTCCGGAAGCTCACAGGTACCTGTTACGTCCGTGGTCCGGAAGTAGAACTGGGGCCGATAGCCGGTGAAGAACGGCGTATGACGACCACCCTCGTCCTTGCTCAGGATGTAGATCTCACCCTCGAACTTGGTGTGGGGTGTGATCGTGCCCGGCTGAGCCAGAACCTGGCCGCGCTCTACCTCATCGCGCTTGGTGCCACGCAGCAGCGCCCCGATGTTCTCACCCGCACGCCCTTCGTCGAGCATCTTGCGGAACATCTCAACGCCCGTGCACACCGTCTTCTGCGTCTCACGCAGACCCACGATCTCCACGTCGGACCCGGTCTTGAGCACACCACGCTCGACTCGGCCGGTGACAACCGTGCCACGCCCGGAGATAGAGAACACGTCCTCAATCGGCATCAGGAACGGCTGATCCACGGCACGCTCTGGCTCCGGAATGTGCCCGTCCATTTCCTTGATCAGGTTCGCCACCGCGGTGGTGCCGTAGCCGTTGTCGTCCTTGCCTTCCATCGCCATCAGCGCGGACCCGGTCACGATCGGCGTGTCGTCGCCCGGGAAGTCGTACTCGCTGAGCAGTTCCCGAACTTCCATTTCAACCAGCTCGAGCAGCTCTTCGTCGTCAACCTGATCGGCCTTGTTCAGGAACACCACAATGTTCGGCACCCCAACCTGACGCGACAGCAGGATGTGCTCACGAGTCTGCGGCATCGGGCCATCAGCGGCTGACACCACCAGAATCGCCGCATCCATCTGCGCCGCACCGGTGATCATGTTCTTAACGTAGTCGGCGTGGCCCGGGCAGTCGACGTGCGCGTAGTGACGCGACTCGGAGCCGTACTCAACGTGCGAGGTCGCGATGGTGATCCCGCGGTTTTTCTCTTCCGGCGCATTGTCGATCTGGTCAAACGCCCGCATTTCACCGCCGAACACCTCGGCGCTCACACGCGTCAGCGCTGCCGTCAGCGTCGTCTTGCCGTGGTCTACGTGACCAATGGTGCCCACGTTGATGTGCGGCTTATCTCTTTCGAATTTTTCCTTAGACACTTGACCTTTCTCCCGCGCCGTTGCCTTTTCTTCGTTACGTTAAAGCCAGCTTAAAACTGGAGCTCATGGGCGGACTTGAACCGCCGACCTCACCCTTACCAAGGGTGTGCTCTACCACTGAGCTACATGAGCTCACGACAACTTGGAGCGGGTGGCGGGAATCGAACCCGCGTCATCAGCTTGGAAGGCTGAGGTAATAGCCACTATACGACACCCGCAAAATGTGGTGGAGGGGGCAGGATTCGAACCTGCGAAGCTTTCGCGTCAGATTTACAGTCTGATCCCTTTGACCACTCGGGAACCCCTCCGTTTCGTGACCGGCCTACAAGGCCGCCCACTTAAAAACGGTGCTGATCTGGAGCTGGTGGAGGGAATCGAACCCCCGACCTACTGATTACAAGTCAGTTGCTCTGCCTGCTGAGCTACACCAGCTCTGTATCGCCAATCAGCGAGTGCAGTATCCTAAGGATTTTCCTGCGGCTTTGCAATACCCTTTTTCGTTTCAATGATCTGAATTGGCTCTACCCTTGGCAGATTGGCCGCCGGAACCGTCTGTGACTCCGGTTCCGGGAGACGCTCGGCCCACAGAAAGACCACCAGGTTGGCCAAACAGAGCACCCCGAACAGAATCCGCACAATCGCTCCCGTAGGTTAGTAGCCGTAACCGGCTTCCGCCATGACAGCGTCCATGCCACAAAAAACCAGCTCGGGCTCCAGCACCGCTTCAGGCCCCAGGGCCACTGCCATAGCCGGCGCATCGCCGCCGGTCAGGATGATCTTCCCCTGATTGTTCCAATAAACCGTGCTCTGGTGCGCGAGTGCCTGCATTGCCCAGGCGATACCATGCTGGACGCACTCCGACGTCGTGATCCCTGGCGCCGTGCTGTCGTCGTCCACAGGGCCGGGGCGCACACCAGAGGTTCCAAAACCAAGTGATGCCTTCATCAGATGGACGCCCGGCAGGATGTAGCCACCGTGATGGTTTCCCACGGAATCCACATGATCAATAGTAACGGCCGTTCCAGCGTCCACAACCGTAAGCGGACCGCCCCAGCGGGTGTAGGCACCCAGGATCGCAAGCCACCGGTCAACTCCCATCTGGCCGGGTTCCGGATAGGCGTTGCGAACGCCACACGCTTGAGGGTCAGTGGTGAAGTCAGTCACTTTAACATGGCCCGCCCCGGCCAATGCGGCTTTCAGGTCCTTTGCCCGCTCGCCCGCAACGGAAGCGAACTCCAGGTGCGAGAACTGCCCCGGAATCGCCCCCTCCAAACCATCACGATCCACCGCCTCCCAGGACCGGTGCCCGCGCTCAAGCACAACCCGGTGAGGATCAACATAACGCCAGTGGACCCGAGAGTTGCCAGCATCAACCTGCAGGATCAACCGGGACCTCCAGGCTCACTTCCCCAGCGTTGAGCAACACCTCCTCGCCATCCGTGGTCCGGAGCCGCAGTTGCCCAGCCCCGTCGATCCCATAACCAATGCCCCGGCAATCGCTACCGCGCACCGCGACCTGCCTGCCGCGCAACACATCGTACTCCGCCCATTCCTGCGCCAAATCGGAAGCCGCCCCCGCACCGAGATTGCTCACGGCGCCGAGAATGCCCTGAATCAAACCAATGGCCAGCCCATTGCGCCCACCCGGGGGGATCGCTCCCTCCTGAGCCAAGGACGTCCAGGGCTGATCGATGGTCGTTTCCGGTGCCGTCATGTAAACGTTCAGACCTATCCCAATGACCAGCCGCAACTCATCCTGGGCCGACCCCTGAAGCTCCGTCAGGATCCCGGCAACCTTGCGACCATTGAGCCACAGATCATTGGGCCACTTGATGCCCAACCCCGAAATCCCCATGCCACTCAACGCCCTTGCGGCCCCGATGCCCGCCCTCAGCGTCAGCCCCTGAACAGCGGCTGGACCAGCTTCGGTCTCCAGCCCAATACTGAGATACAGGTTGCGCGCAAAGGGGCTGACCCAGCTCCGGCCCCGCCGGCCTCGCCCCTGCAGTTGCTGCTCAGCAAGGCAGACACGAGGAGCGGTAGCACCCCCTCCCGATGCCATAAGGGTCGAGTTGGTTGACGCCACAACCGGCTCGAGAGTGAGCTCTGGCTGGGGCTCCCACCTTGCCAAGGCCTCCTCGATAGACGCCCGGGACAGAAGATCCAACGGCTCAGCCAAACGATATCCCTGACTTTGGACCGATTCGACCTCAAGGCCAAGTTCTTCAAGACGCCGGAGTTGCTTCCAGACGGCAGTACGGCTGACGCCCAGACGCTCAGCCAATTCCGTCCCAGAATGAAGCTGACCGTCTGCCAGCAAATGGATTAAAGGATAGGGATGCATGTGGTCTCCTCGCCTGCCCGGGCCAAGGTAACCAACAAAGCAGGTAAAAGGAATACCTTAGGGGATAGGCGTGGCGTTTAGGTTGGATTCCATATCCATATTCTGGATGCTGACGCCCTGGAGCGCTGTCGCAGCGCCGCCGTCGGGATGGACGAGATCCACCTGGCCGACGTTGAGCTCCCGGAACCGGGTTCTGGTGTTAACGGAAAAACCCTGCCGGCTGCCATTCGCAGACTCAACCTCGCGAACATCGACCACAAGATCGGTCTTGATGCCGTATTCATTACTGCTGCTCCCCGGACCATCGGAGGTATGGATGTCATCCAGCACCAGCTGCATTCCGGTCCCATTTTCAGGGTTGCCTTGGCCATCCAGGCTTCGACCGGTTTCCCAGATGAAGCGGTTGGCACGGTCTCCGACTGCCTTATTGAACACACTGGTCAGAGCCAGCTTGAGCCCTTCCTTCGAATCAGGTCCGGTAATCACCAACTCGTTGTTCTCGCCGTAACGCTGCCAAACCACTCGTCCAAAGCTGGCGCCATCATCCGCACCACCAACCCGCAGGTTACCAACGTCCATGGTGCTCCAGGCTTCGCCCTGGATGACCTTCAGCCCGTTTTTCACCACCTCCAGTGTCATATCCCGGATGTGGCCCTCGTAGGACAGGTCATCCGCCCAGACTCCCTGGCCGGAATCCTCCGTAAGCGAGCCGATAACACCATCCTCAATATAAAGGTCGGAATTGATCGTAATGCCCTCACCATTGGGCCCGCCAGGAGCCAACGTGTACTGCCCGTTCATCTCACCAAACTCAAAGGAGCGGAAAATGCCCAGAGTACTGAGCAGCTCCACGCCCCCCTGCAAGTCGGCGTCCTGGTCCCCGACCCTGAGACCATCCATGCGGTAACCACCCGATACGCCATCAAAGCCGATTCGAAGCCCTTTGTAGAAGTCCGTGCCACCGAGGGTTTCGTCACCCGTAACATCGAGGGTCACATCCCCCCGGCCCCAGGACTGGATACCATCAAAAACCACAGGGTTATCGTTAGTGGTATAGGTAAGGTCCGCATCCGCCAGGCTCCACTCAGTGGCAAACCGCAAGCCCTCGTCACCTGCGTCCGGATGACCGCCAGCCATCGCGAACACCTGGTTGGTATAGCCCTCACCGTCGATGGTCTGATTTTCGTAAAGCCAGCTCAGGTCAACGGAACCTATATCGCGCCCACCATCCCGCGTACCAGTGTCAACGCCCAACCGGATCTCATCGATACTCAGGTTGCCTTCCGCCCGGGACTGATCCCCGTTCAACGTGAACGCCAGCCCCTGGCGCTGCTCGTCGGTGAAATCCTTACCAACCTCAATCCGGAGATCCTGAATCGACGAGTTGCCGGACATGCCGCTCAACTCCAGGCCGTAGCCATTAGTGCTGTAAAGGAAATTGGCGGTGTTCAGCGTTGTATCGGCGTTAACCCTGAGCCCTTCCGGACCCTGACGGCCACCGCCACCACTGATTTCAAACTCGGAGACAAAATCCAGGTCCGTCTGGAAACCACCCATGCTGGGACGACCACTCTGGTCACCCCGTACATGGGAGCGCCCCTCGGCATACCGGACCGCGCCGACCTCGAAATAGAGCTCAGTGGGAGCGACGTACTCTACCACACCATCTTTGACATCCAGGGTGTGGTCCGAGGCGTTAACAAACATGGCCACATCATCCAGAAAAATCTGATGTCCATTCGTCTGGTACCCAAATCGGGAACCTGTCATCGCCAAAAACGAGTTAAAGGTGTAACCCTCTTCAGACAGCGCACCTCCCGGGGTAATCCGGAACCAACCATTCATGTTCCGATCCATCCAGAATGAGCCCATGCTCTTGGCACCACTGTCATCCAGGAAAACGCCACCGACGGCTACACGTTCGTCCTTTACATCAAAACCAATTTCCAGGCTGCCGTCGTTGACAAGATCCAGATCATAGTCGCGCCTGGCGCGCCCGTCAGGATCAGACGCCGAGCCGATGCTGATATCCTCCAGATGAATACCATTGTCGTTGGTAAAGTAGCTGAAGCGTTCGACCGAGGCTTTCGTGGCCAGCTCTACGGTAGCACCTGCCTGGCCCTGAACATTGGAAAGCTCCGCGTCATCCAAAGCCTCCATGGCACCTGCCGGTACCGCAACGGTTGAGAGCGCCACAACCCAGGGCTCAATCCAACGATGGCGTAAAGATTTCGTCATCAGTCACGGCTCCGTCGGAAAAATCAGCGCATTACCATCGAGCGTCACATCGCCGCTCATCTCTACCGTCATACGGTCGGTCTGTTGAAAATCCGGGTCGCTGGGCCTGGCGGTCGAACTGGTAGCAATGGTGTAACCGAAATTGTCGAAGCTCGCAGTATCCGGCATGCCGATCTCGATCACTTCACGCCCGAAATCCCCCGCGTCGCCCCCAAAACCATCATCGTTGCCGCTAATCAGACGTGTCGCCAGCGTCAGGCCCATGAATTCGAACGTTCCCTGCAAGTCATCAAGCACGACCCAGCCTCCGCCCTCGCTCAGCTGTGCCGCAATCCGGGAACCACAGCGGCCACTCTGATTACAGTCAAACCCAAGGCCCTCCCCCTTGAGCGGACCACCATTACGGTTGAACGTGACATCGCCAGAAAGAGACATACCACCGTATTGACCACTTACACCTGACAGTGCCTCATTGCTCATTGCCTGCATCTCGGCAGCGGCGTTCATCCCCAAACCGGACGTGGCAATCAGGCTGAGAATCAGTCGCCAGGCCCACCCTCTCTGAATCACCATTTCAGTCCAGGCTCCTTGTTGTCACATCCAGTTTCTGGAACAGCATGCCTTCCATCCGGGTTTTGCCCATAGTCTCGTCGCCTACCTGAAGATCGCCCACACGGAGATCGCTCCGGTGCTCATCGTTCGTGTAGTACGCCTGATAGAAATCATGGGTCGCATCACCATCACTGGAGCCATCGCCGGAATCATTGATCGGTGCCGGCGATTTCGCCTTATTAATCGCCTTCAGCTGCAGCTGGAAGTTGCCAGGCCCGGCGACGGTTTCACCATCCGTCGTGACCTGTTGGCCAACTCCGAGCACACCCAGGAAAAGCGGTTGATGCTTGTTTCCAAGCGTGACTTCCATCATGAAGTCATTAAAGGCGAGCTGCCCCCCACAGCCTGTGCCGCCCTGCTCGCAGGCACTGATCGTCAGGCTCGGCGTGTACAGGTTCGCCTGAATCCGACCTCGCAGCTGTTGGCGGTCATCATCATCGGCAGCGCCCCACAGCTGGATAGAGCTACCATCCACGACCGCCTTTTGGGCATGAATATTGACCGATTGAGGATCAGCGCTGCCTGACTGGACGGTTGCCTCAAATCCCATATCAATGCGTTCACCGCGGATCCCCTGGTTGGCATCCGCTTCGCGGCTCACGCAGCCAGTTTCAGCCCCTCCTGGAAGACAGGCGACGCCTTGGCTCTGCGCAACTTTCTCCGGAGCGGCATACTCGAAAACGGCTTTTCCAGACGCATCGCCCCCTATGTTGTTACCGTCTAACAGAGAGATCTCAAAGGGATTTGTCAGCCGACCAAGATTAACGGTCTGGAGGTTGTCCCCAAACGCGCTGCCGCCGCCACCGATATACAGCTCATCTACCAGGACCTGAACGTCGTCACCCGCGTTGTTGGTAATACCGCTGAGCCTGAATATTTCGTCATTAGCAGGATCATGACCGTGCGCGAAGCGGAAATCCTCCATGACCACGCCGACGCCCTGGCCACGGACATCAGCCATTTCCTGATTACTCATAGGTTCCAACCCAGCCGCTAGGACAGCTTGGGAGGCTGCGAGCCAGAGCGCTGCGACGCTAAGGCCGATTGTTCGTTTGCTGTCCGCCAATTGCCACACTCCTGAACCAGAAACGGAAGCGGGGAACGTCTTGTACCCAGCATACTCAGGCAGCTCAGCAATGCTTTGAATCAGTCAGCAGTTTTACAGGATAAGGGCGACAAAAGAGGGATATTGGTGAGAAGTGCGATCTCAATCACAAAAAAAGCCCCGACACGCGCTGTGTCGGGGCTTGGGTGTAGGAGCCTGACGATGACCTACTCTCGCATGGGAGACCCACACTACCATCGGCGCTGAGTGGTT